>NZ_JAVREQ010000028.1:0-79179 GCF_031845485.1 Streptomyces hazeniae | reverse complement strand
TCGCCGCCCTGGGAGGCGATGTCGTCGGCGGAGACCATCTGCGTCGGCACGTAGCCGCCGGTGTTTCCGGTTCCGGTGCTGTCGCCGCCGGTGCTGCCGGCGCCGCTCGGCGTGCCGGGTGCCGGTGGTGGGCCGGGCGGGGGCGGCACGGACGGGCCGCGGGAGGACTTGGGCGGGGAGGACGGGCGGCGGTCGGTGTCGAAGTCGGTGAGGCCGGCGCCGGGTGTGGGGGCCGGTGGGGGTGCTGCCGGCGGAGGCGGCGGGGTGCCGGCGCCCTGGGACGTGCCGTGGGTGCCGGACGTGCCGGGGGACGTGCCGCCCGTGCGGTGCTCGCCGGTGGCGGTGGGCTCGTCGACGGCGCCGGCCCGGTCGTCCTCGACGGCGGGCGCGGTGGTGGTCCTGGCCGGCGCGGCGCGTTCGGCGAGGAAGGCGGTCGGCGTCTCGTCGCCGTGTGCGGCGGGCGGCGGGGTGTCCTCGTCGTCGCTGCCGCTCAGCGGCGGCGCGAACACGGTGGCGGGCGGCTCCTGGCCGAATCCCTCGCCGGAGCTGCTGGTGTCGGCGGCGTCCCAGGGGTTGTTGCTTCCGCCGCTGCTGCCGGCCTCCGGCCACGCGCCGGAAGCACCGCCGGATGTGGCGGACCCGGCGCCCGTCCCGTCGGACTCGGCCGCGCCCGGGGCCGACTCGTCGTCGGGCCGGCGCCGGTCGGGGATGCCCATCCGGTCCGCGGCCTCCTGGAGCCACTCCGGTGGCGTGAGCAGGAAGGACGTGGCCTCCAGGTCGACGCGCTGCGGCGGGACCGGGGCGGGCGCCGGGCCGGCGTCGCCGTACTCCTCGGTGTACCGGCGGACGACCTCGTCCACGGGCAGCCCCGGCCACAGCGTCGCCTCGCCGCCGTCGCGGGCGATGACCAGGCGGGCGCGGGCGCCCTCGGACGTGGGGCCGTCCTCCCGGTCCTCGGCCCAGGCGACGAACCCGAGGTCGAACTCGCGGAGCTGCACGGCGCGGCGCTGGTAGCCGGGCACGTCCGCGTTGATCCAGCGCTCGGCGCGGTCCTGCGCCTCTGCGAAGGTCACCACTGCGTTCACCCCTCCACCGGTACGGCGCGCGCGAAGCCGCCGTCGACCATCAGTTTCGCCACGGTCTCCAGCTCCGGGGGGTTGCCCGCGAGCCGGAGCAGGAAGTCGTCGAAGTCGTCGCCGCAGGGCCGCAGAAGGGTCCCGGTGCGCTGCCGCACGTCCAGGCCGTCGTGGTCGCGGGCGTCGTCGTGGGGGCAGAACCAGACGCTGCCGATCGCCTCGCCCCGCACCTTGACCGCGACGATGCCGCCCTGCGCGAACACGACGCCCAGGTAGTCCTTGGTGAGGTGGTCGCGCAGGCACTTGTTGACGTAGACGAGGTCGTTGACGGCGGCCTCGTCGCGCAGGGTGAAGAACGGCTGGTCGAGGAGGAGACCGAGGTCGGGGTCGAGGGCGACGCCGCGTGGTGCGCTGCCGCCGGCGGCCTTGAGGAAGCTGCGGTAGGCGGCGGGGAGCCGGTAGCCGAGACGTTCCTCCGCCTCCACCACCTGCCGTTCGGTGACGGCGACCGGCTGGGGGACGGCGACGTGGACGGGCCGGGTCTCCTGGAGGGGCCGGGTGCCGAGCTTGTCGTGGTCGACGGCGGCGGTGGCCAGCCCGGCGTGGTGCCGCAGCAGCGCCTTGACCTCGGCCGGGACGAGTTCCATCCGGCGGGAGTGGGCGACGTGGTGCCAGACCCAGCCGTGCGGGGTGGCGACCGGCGGCAGCCCGGCCCACAGTTCGTGGCCCGCGGCGTGCAGGGCGGCGTTGGCCGAGACGACGTCGGTCAGGCGGAGTTCGTCGCCGCCGAAGCCCTGCGGGGGCTCGGCGATCTCGGCGGCGGCACGCGCGTAGCGGGAGAAGTCCGGGTGGCCCGCTTCGTCCATGCGTACCCCGTCCGGGTGGCGTGCGGCGCGCACCGGATCGGGAAACCGCACGACCTGCCCGGCGTAGGCCGCGTTCGGAGGCGCGGTCGTCGTCCCTCGCCGACCTGTCGTCATGGCTGGAAGCTCCCCTGCTGCATCTGGCTGACCCGCACAGCCTATGCGTTCGGCACGGGCCCGGTCATCGCCGCTCGGCGGAGGAACCCGCGGTCCGGCGGGGGGCGTCTCCCGGCATACTGAGCGCGGATCTCCACGCCAGGGGGTCGCGGAAGGACAGCACGACCATGAACATCGCTCCACGGCAGGCCGGGGCGCCGCCCGCCCCGCCCTCCGGGCCGCGCGCGGACGACCCGAGGCTCGGCCTGATGCGGGACGGCGCGGCCGCCGGGTCCGGCGGGCCCGCCGCCGCGTTCGCCGCGGCGCCGTTCCTCCACCACCGCCGCGACGGCATCCTTCCCGCCGTCGCCGGGGCGCTCTCGGCCCGCGGCGGCACCCTGACCGGCACCGGCAGCCGGTCCGACACCCCGCCCGGACTGCACCCGCTGGTCGCGGACTTCCTCGCCGGGCTGCCGGCGGCCGACCGCGGGCGGAGCCCCGGGCGCTGCTCCGAAGCCGTGCTGCTGTCGCGCTTCCTGACCTCGGCGGACGCGGCGCGCAGCGGCCGGAAGGCGGAGCGGCCCATGAGTGAGGGTGAGGCCCGCAAGGCGCTGAAGCAGGCGCGGCTGACGGCCCGGCACGTGCGGGAGGACGGCGATCCGCGGCACGGTGCCTACGCGCCGCCGTGCCGGTCGTGCGCCCGTCTGCTGGACCACTTCGGGGTCGCGGCCGTCGACCCCGGCGCCTACGCCGAGGCGGGTGCGGGTGCGGGTGCGGGTGCGGGTGCGGGCGACGGGGAGGCGGAGGGGTCGTGAGCGTTCCGCACGCGCGCAGCTCCGCCACCCGGTTCCCCGTCGCCGTCGACGCGGTGCTGCGGGACGCGGGCTGGCGTCCGGGCCGGTGGGAGATGCAGGACGCGGAGGTGTGGGCGGACACCCTCCGGGCGCACGTGGCGCCCGGTGGGCACGAGCACGCCGTGTTCCCGGCGGCGGTCGAGGCGTGGGCCGAGTTCGGGGGGCTGCACCTGGTGCCGCGGGGCCCGGGCCGCGACCTGGCGCCCACCGGGCTGCACCTCGACCCGCTGCACGGTCTGTACGCGGCGCGCACCCTCGCCGACCTGGGGCGGGCGCTGGACTCGGCGGTGGCGCCGCTGGGCGCGGAGGTACCGGTCGGCGGCGACCCGGACGACGCGACCGGCCTCCTCGCCGTCGACGCCGAGGGCCGGGTCTACTGCCTGGACCACACCGGCGACTGGTTCCTCGGCCAGGACGCCGACGCGGCCTTCGCCACCCTCCTCACCGGCCTGCTGCCCGCCCGGCTCGCGCGGACCTGAACGGCGGGCCTGAACTGTCGGTGCCCGTCGGTAGGTTGCGTGGCATGTGCGTCTCTCTCGCCCCCGCAGAGTTCTCCGGCACGACCCTGTACGCCGGCCGGTGCCGGCACCCGCAGCACGGGCTGGTGCACGTGCTCGGCTACCAGAACACCGCCCTGAACCGGGCGTCCGGCCCCAACGCGATGCTGCTGCACCTGCCCGCGCGGCGGCTGACCGGCCGCCACTTCCTGCCCGTGGGCGACGACACGGACGTGCTGCGGCGCATGGTGGACGCGGTGCGTCCGCGTGCGCGCAGCGCCGCCGCGCCGATGGACTGGATGGGCGCCGCTCCGGGCGGCGCCGTCGAGGTGTTCGACCACGACGTGTACACCGTGCTGCTCGCCGACGATCCGATGCTGCTGCCCGGCGCTCTGAGCAAGGTCCCGAAGCGGAAGCGGCCGCGGCTCGACCCGGAGCTGATGGCCTTCTACGCCGACGCCTACCCGGACCACCCGGTCGCGGTGTGCTGCTTCGACAACGCCGACGCGCGGGAGGCCAAGCCGCTGCTGCTCTGGTACGAGCCGCACGACCCGGACGTGCTGACCGCCCCCGCCCTGGACTGTCACACCGGCGGCCCGCCGGACCCGGACGGCCTGGTCGGGGTGGACCACTGGGTGCTGTTCGGCACCGACGAGGCGCCGCCGGAGCATGGCGCGCCGGTGACGTACCGCCGGGGCATGCGGCACGAGTTGCGGCGCTTCCTGCCGGACCGCGTCGTCGGGGCCCGGTACACCGGCCGTCTGCCCAACGGCGACTTCGCACTGACCCATGCCGACCTGCTGGCCGGCGACCTCGGCCGGGTGCAGCGGGTCGGGCCGGGCGGCGTGCCCGTCGGCGTGTAGCGGGCGGCCGCGTCGCCGCAGGGGTGTCGGGGACCGTCGTCGCGACCCCCTAGGGGTGGCACCCAGCGGGGGATCGGTGGCGGTTCGTCCCTGGGCAGGACGAGGAGCCGGGTGGGTGTTCCTACCGTGTTGCTACGGGCCGCCGGGCGTGCGGGGTGGGGCAAACCCCCGGACGGGAACGGCGACGGGCACCATCGTGGCGCCGCCGCCGCTCCAGGAGGCTGAACACCGTCCGGGAGAACCGTCCCGGCACGAGGCGACCGAACGGTTTCGGCGGAGGAGAAGGACACGTGACGACGGCGGTAGCGGAGACCTGGACCGGGGGCGACGGGGGCCGTGCGGCCGTTGCGGCCGCGGCGCGGCAGGTGGTGAAGGCGTACGGCTCGGGGGAGACCCGGGTGGTGGCGCTGGACCGTGTGGACGTGGACATCGAACGCGGCGCGTTCACCGCGATCATGGGGCCCTCGGGGTCCGGCAAGTCGACCCTGATGCACTGCCTGGCGGGTCTGGACACGGTGACCTCGGGCAGCATCCGGGTCGGTGACCAGGAGATCACCGGGCTGAAGGACAAGAAGCTGACGCGGCTGCGCCGCGACCGGATCGGCTTCATCTTCCAGGCGTACAACCTGCTGCCCACGCTGAACGCGGCGGAGAACATCACGCTGCCCATGGACATCGCGGGCCGGAAGGTGGACCGGGCCTGGCTGGGCCGCGTGGTGGACACCGTGGGGCTGGGCGGGCGGCTGAAGCACCGCCCGAACCAGCTGTCCGGCGGCCAGCAGCAGCGCGTCGCGGTGGCGCGGGCGCTGGCGGCGCGTCCGGAGATCGTGTTCGGTGACGAGCCGACCGGCAACCTGGACTCGCGCTCCGGCGCGGAGGTGCTGGAGTTCTTGCGGCGTTCGGTGGACGAACTCGGCCAGACGATGGTGATGGTGACGCACGACCCGGTCGCCGCCGCGTACGCGGACCGGGTGCTGTACCTGGCGGACGGGCGCATCGTGGACGAGATGCACCGCCCGACCGCGGAGAAGGTGCTGGACCGGATGCGGATGTTCGCGCCCGCGGGCGAGCCGCTCCGGGCGCGCGGGGAGCGGCCGGCCGGCGCGGTGGCGGGGAGCGCGTCGTGACGGTGTGGAAGACCTCGCTGAGAAACCTGCTCGCGCACAGGGGCCGGATGGCGCTGAGCGCGGTCGCCGTGGTGCTGTCGGTGGCGTTCGTCAGCGGCACGCTGGTGTTCACCGACACCATGAACGCCACCTTCGACAAGCTGTTCGCCGCCACCTCGGGGGACGTGACGGTGTCGCCGAAGGAGACCGGTGAGGACGAGGAGGTGTCCGCCACCGGACGCCCCGCGTCCCTGCCGGCCGGGGCGCTGGCGAAGGCGGAGCGGGCGGAGGGCGCACGGTCCGCCGAGGGCGTCGTCGTCAGCATGAGCGTGACGGTGGTGAACGCCGGGAACGAGAACATGGGCTCCACCACGGGCGCGCCGACGATCGCCTCCAACTGGACGGGTGTCGACCGGCGTTCGATGGAGGTCACCGCCGGCCACCCACCGCGTGGACCGACCGAGGTGATGGTCGACGCGGACACCGCGGACAAGCACGGCCTGAAAATCGGCGACGAGCTGAGCACCCTCGCCGTGACCGGCGACCACACGGCCCGCATCTCCGGCATCGCGGCCTTCGAGGTCACCAACCCCGGTGCGGCGGTCGTCTACTTCGACACCGCCACCGCGCAGCGGGTGCTGCTCGGTGACCGAGGTGCGTACACCGGCGTCGTCGTCACGGCCGAGGAGGGCGTGACGCACGAGCAGTTGAAGGAGAACGTCGTCGCGGCGGTCGGCTCCGACGCGTACACCTACCGCACGCAGGCGGAGACCGCGGACGACAGCCGGCAGGACGTCGCGGAGTTCATGGACGTGATGAAGTACGCGATGCTCGGCTTCGCCGGGATCGCGCTGCTGGTCGGGGTGTTCCTCATCGTCAACACCTTCTCCATGCTGGTCGCCCAGCGCACCCGGGAGATCGGGCTGATGCGCGCCATCGGGTCCAGCCGCCGGCAGGTCAACCGGTCGGTGCTGACCGAGGCGCTGCTGCTGGGCGTGGTGGGGTCGGTCGTCGGCCTCGGTGCCGGGGTGGGCCTGGCCGTCGGCCTGATGGAGCTGATGGGCGCGATGGGCATGAACCTCAGCACCTCGGAACTCACGGTCAAGGCGACCACCCCGGTGATCGGCGTGGCGCTGGGCGTCGTGGTGACGGTGCTCGCCGCGTGGCTGCCGGCCCGCCGGGCGGGCCGGGTGTCGCCGATGGCGGCGCTGCGCGACGCGGGCACCCCGGCCGACGGCCGGGCGGGCGCCGTACGGGCCGTGCTGGGCGTGCTGCTCACGGCGGTCGGCGCGGCGGCGCTGTACGTGGCGTCGCGTGCCGAGGAGGCGTCGGCGGGCGCCGGGATGCTGGCGCTGGGCGTGGTGCTGACGCTGGTCGGCTTCATCGTGGTCGGCCCGGTGCTGGCCGGTGTGGTGGTCCGGGCGCTGAGCCTGGTGGTGCTGCGGCTGTTCGGCCCGGTCGGACGGCTCGCGGAGCGCAACGCGCTGCGCAACCCGCGCCGCACCGGCGCCACCGGGGCGGCGCTGATGATCGGCCTGGCGCTGGTCGCGTCGCTGTCGGTGGTGGGTTCCTCCATGGTGGCCTCGGCGACGGAGGAGCTGGACAAGTCGGTGGGCGCCGACTTCATCGTCGGCTCCGACACCGGTCAGCCGATCACCCCCCAGGCCGCGGAGAAGGTGCGGACCGCCGACGGGCTGGCCGACGTCACCGAGTACAAGATGCTGGACATCGCGATCACCACCCCGGACGGGACGACGCTGAAGGGCGAGACGCTCAACGCGGCCACCCCCTCGTACGCCGAGGTGCTGCGGGTGGAGACCACGCAGGGCGAACTGGCGGACGCGTACGCGAAGGACAGCATGTCGGTGTTCGCGGGCTTCGCGAAGAAGCACGGCCTGCGGACCGGCGACACGCTGCGGGTCGACTTCGCGCAGGGGCGTACGGCCGAGCTGACGGTGCGGGCGGTCACCTCCGACGAGGCCGTGATCGACAAGGGCGCGATGTACGCGAGCATCGCCACCGCGGAGCGGTACGTGGCGGAGAAGGACATGCCGCTGAACGCGCTGATGTTCGGCAGCGCCGTGGACGGGGAGGAGGACGCCGCGTACGCCGCTCTGAAGAAGGCGCTGGAGCCGTACCCGCAGTACACGGTGCGCGACCAGGCCGACTACAAGCAGACCCTCCAGGACCAGGTCGGGCAGCTGCTCAACATGGTGTACGGGCTGCTGGCGCTGGCGATCGTCGTCGCGGTGCTGGGCGTGGTGAACACGCTGGCGCTGTCGGTGGTGGAGCGCACCCGGGAGATCGGCCTGATGCGGGCGATCGGCCTGTCGCGGCGGCAGCTGCGGCGCATGATCCGCCTGGAGTCGGTGGTCATCGCCCTGTTCGGCGCGCTGCTCGGCCTGGGCCTGGGCATGGGCTGGGGCGCGACCGCGCAGCAGCTGCTCGCGCTGGAGGGGATGAAGGTGCTGGAGATCCCGTGGGCGACGATCGGCTGGGTCTTCGCCGGGTCCGCCCTGGTCGGCCTGGTCGCCGCGCTGGTCCCCGCGTTCCGCGCGGGCCGCATGAACGTGCTGGCGGCCATCGCCACGGAGTGACGGGAGCGGCGAGGGGGTCCGGGGGCCGGGAGTCCGGCTCCGGGCGCCCTCGCCGTCTCACACCGGCATGACCGGTACGTCGTACTGCGGGATCCACTTGTCCCGTGTCACCACCGTCATGCCCTCGATCTGGGCCTGGGCCACCAGGACGCGGTCGAACGGATCGCGGTGGTGGGCGGGCAGGCGTCCGGCACGGACGCCGTGCCCCGCGCCGATCGGCAGCGGGCTGAACTGGCTGTCCCGGACGCGTTCCGGCAGGTCGGCAGGACCGTCGAGCTTGCCGAGCGACTGCTTGATCGCGATCTCCCACGGTGTCACGGCGCTGACATAGATGGCCGGTTCCGTGTCGATCAGATGTTTCGTCTCGTCGCTCAGCTCCGGCGAGTCGTCCAGCCACCAGAGCACCACGTGGGTGTCGAGGAGCAGTCGCATCAGCGCATCCCGAAGGCTTCCGCGAGGTCGTCGGGGAGCTCGTCGAAGTCGTCGTGGAGGTGGATCTGCCCGCGCAGCGACCCCCTGCCGGTGCGGCGCACCGTCGGCCGCAGAGGGACCACCTTGGCGACCGGGGTGCCGGCCTTGCTGATCACGACGTCCTCGCCGGTGGCGACCTGCTCCAGTATCCGGGAGAAGTGGGTCTTGGCCTCGTGCACGTTGTACTGGTGGGCTGCGTCCATGAGTGCCTCGCAGGGCCGGGACGGAAGGTGGACTAACTGCTGGACCAAGCATAGCCGGTCCGGCCGGCGGACGGCTGTCGGCGGGTGGTCGTACGCTGGAGACCCCGGCCTGCGGACGCATGTCGGGCTCTTCGTGTTGCCCACCCGACCGGACGCCCCCGGTCCGCCACCCCGGACGGATGCCCCCATGAGCCTGCACGGTCTGCTCGACGCGGTCCTGCGCGACCCCGCCCTCGACGAGGCGGTCGGGGCCGCGGCCGACGGCCACCGCCACCACGTCGACCTGGTCGGCCCCGCCTCCGCCCGGCCGCTGGCGATCGCCGCGCTCGCGCGCGAGACCGGCCGCCCCGTGCTGGCCGTGACGGCCACGGGCCGGGAGGCCGAGGACCTGGCGGCGGCGCTGCGCAGCCTGCTGCCGCCGGACGGCGTCGTGGAGTACCCGTCCTGGGAGACGCTGCCGCACGAGCGGCTGTCGCCGCGCAGCGACACCGTCGGCCGTCGCCTCGCGGTGCTGCGCCGCCTCGCTCACCCGGACCCCGCGGACGCCACCACCGGCCCGGTCTCCGTCGTGGTCGCGCCCGTACGGTCCGTGCTCCAGCCGCAGGTCAAGGGCCTGGGCGACCTGGAGCCGGTCGCGCTGCGCCAGGGCGGGGAGGCGGACCTGGGGGAGATCACGGAGGGCCTGGCGGCCGCCGCCTACGCGCGGGTGGAGCTGGTGGAGAAGCGCGGCGAGTTCGCGGTGCGCGGCGGCATCCTGGACGTGTTCCCGCCCACCGAGGAGCACCCGCTGCGGGTGGAGTTCTGGGGCGACGAGGTCGAGGAGATCCGGTACTTCAAGGTCGCCGACCAGCGGTCCCTGGAGATCGCGGAGCACGGCCTGTGGGCGCCGCCGTGCCGTGAGCTGCTGCTGACCGACGACGTGCGGCGGCGCGCGGCGGAGCTGGCGCAGCAGCACCCGGAGCTGGAGGAACTGCTCGGGAAGATCGCCGAGGGCATCGCGGTGGAGGGCATGGAGTCCCTGGCGCCGGTGCTGGTGGACGACATGGAGCTGCTGCTGGACGTGCTGCCGTCCGGGGCGATGGGCGTGGTGTGCGACCCGGAGCGGGTCCGTACCCGTGCCGCGGACCTGGTGGCGACCAGCCGGGAGTTCCTGGAGGCGTCGTGGGCCGCCTCCGCCGGGGGAGGCGAGGCACCGGTCGACGTCGGGGCGGCCTCGCTGTGGGGTATCGCGGACGTGCGGGAGCGGGCCCGTGAGCTGGGCATGCTGTGGTGGTCGGTGAGCCCCTTCGCGCCGGACACCTCCGTGGCCGGCGACGAGGACGACGTGCTCCAGCTCGGCATGCGTGCCCCGGAGACGTACCGCGGGGACACCGCCCGCGCGCTCGCCGACACCAAGGGCTGGCTGGCCGACGGCTGGCGCTGTGTGTACGTCACCGAGGGCCACGGTCCCGCGGCCCGCACGGTCGAGGTGCTGGGCGGCGAGGGCATCGCGGCCCGGCTGGAGGGCGACCTGGGCGGCATCGAGCCGTCCGTCGTGCACGTGGCCTGCGGCTCGATCGACAACGGCCTGGTGGACCCGTCGCTGAAGCTGGCGGTGCTGACCGAGACGGACCTGTCCGGGCAGAAGGCGGCCGGGCGGGAGGGCGCCCGCATGCCCGCGCGGCGCCGCAAGACCATCGACCCGCTGACGCTGCAGGCCGGCGACTTCATCGTGCACGAACAGCACGGCGTGGGCCGCTACATCGAGATGGTGCAGCGCACCGTGCAGGGCGCCACCCGCGAGTACCTGCTGGTGGAGTACGCGCCGGCGAAGCGCGGGCAGCCCGGCGACCGCCTGTTCGTGCCCACCGACCAGCTGGAGCAGGTCACCAAGTACGTCGGCGGGGAGCAGCCGTCGCTGCACCGGCTGGGCGGCGCGGACTGGACGAAGACCAAGGCGCGGGCGAAGAAGGCGGTCAAGGAGATCGCCGCGGACCTCATCAAGCTGTACTCGGCGCGGATGGCGGCCCCCGGCCACGCGTTCGCCCCCGACTCGCCGTGGCAGCGCGAGCTGGAGGACGCGTTCCCGTACATGGAGACCGCGGACCAGCTCAGCACGATCGCCGAGGTCAAGGAGGACATGGAGAAGTCGGTCCCGATGGACCGGCTGATCTGCGGCGACGTCGGCTACGGCAAGACGGAGATCGCCGTACGTGCCGCGTTCAAGGCCGTGCAGGACGGCAAGCAGGTCGCGGTGCTGGTGCCGACGACGCTGCTGGTGCAGCAGCACTTCGGCACGTTCACCGAGCGGTACGGGCAGTTCCCCGTGAAGGTGCGGGCGCTGTTCCGCTTCCAGACCGACACCGAGGCGGGCGCCGTGCTGGACGGGCTGCGGGACGGCACGGTCGACGTGGTCATCGGCACGCACCGGCTGTTCTCCTCGGAGGTGAAGTTCAAGGAGCTGGGCCTGGTCGTCGTCGACGAGGAGCAGCGGTTCGGCGTCGAGCACAAGGAGCAGCTGAAGAAGCTGCGGGCCAACGTGGATGTTCTGACCATGTCGGCGACGCCGATCCCGCGCACCCTGGAGATGGCGGTGACCGGCATCCGCGAGATGTCGACCATCACCACACCGCCGGAGGAGCGGCACCCGGTGCTGACGTTCGTCGGCCCGTACGAGGAGCGGCAGATCGGCGCGGCGGTGCGGCGTGAACTGCTGCGCGAGGGCCAGGTGTTCTACATCCACAACCGGGTGGAGTCGATCGACCGGGCGGCGGCGCGGCTGCGGCAGATCGTGCCGGAGGCCCGCATCGCCACCGCACACGGGCAGATGTCGGAGTCGGCGCTGGAGCAGGTCGTCGTCGACTTCTGGGAGAAGAAGTTCGACGTGCTGGTGTCCACGACGATCGTGGAGAACGGCATCGACATCTCCAACGCCAACACGCTCGTCGTGGAGCGCGGCGACAACTTCGGCCTGTCGCAGCTGCACCAGCTGCGCGGCCGGGTCGGGCGCGGCCGGGAGCGGGGCTACGCGTACTTCCTGTACCCGCCGGAGAAGCCGCTGACGGAGACCGCGCACGAGCGGCTGGCGACCATCGCGCAGCACACCGAGATGGGCGCGGGCATGTACGTCGCGATGAAGGACCTGGAGATCCGCGGCGCGGGCAACCTGCTGGGCGGCGAGCAGTCCGGGCACATCGCCGGCGTCGGCTTCGACCTGTACGTGCGGATGGTGGGCGAGGCCGTCGCCGACTACCGGTCCGCGCTGGAGTCCGGAGGCGAGGTCGAGGAGGCCCCGCTGGAGGTCAAGATCGAGCTGCCGGTCGACGCGCACGTCCCGCACGACTACGCGCCGGGCGAGCGGCTGCGGCTCCAGGCGTACCGGGCGATCGCGTCGGCGAACTCCGAGGCCGACATCACGGCCGTCCGGGAGGAACTCGCGGACCGGTACGGCCCGTTGCCCGAGCCGGTGGAGAACCTGCTGCTGGTGGCGGGGCTGCGGATGCTGGCCCGCTCGTGCGGCGTCACCGACATCACGCTCCAGGGCTCCAACATTCGTTTCTCCCCGGTGGAGTTGCGGGAGTCGCAGGAGCTGCGGCTGAAGCGGCTGTACCCGCGGTCGGTGATCAAGCAGACGACGCGGCAGGTGCTGGTGCCGCGGCCGAAGTCGGGCGGCGGGATCGGCGGCAAGCCCGTCGTCGGCCGCGACCTGCTCGCCTGGGTCGGCGAGTTCCTGACCTCCGTCCCGGGCACCTGACGGCCGCTTCCGCGGCGACGCCCCCACCGCGCCGCCCCGCCGGTCCGCTCCGGGGGGACGGGCGGGCGCGCGCGGCGCCCGGAGCCGGGCGGGACCGACCGGCCCACCGCCGGTGGGCCGGGGGCGCGAGACACCTCCCGGCACCGAAGCCCCGCCCTGCTCGCCGTACCCGCCTCTCCGGTGCCTGCGGTGCCTCCGGGCTCGCACCGCCGGC
Source organism: Streptomyces hazeniae (assembly GCF_031845485.1). NCBI lineage: Bacteria > Bacillati > Actinomycetota > Actinomycetes > Kitasatosporales > Streptomycetaceae > Streptomyces > Streptomyces hazeniae. Next base: position 66,606 of record NZ_JAVREQ010000028.1, on the reverse strand, counting down.
CCGGCGCCGGTCACAGCACTAGACTCCGCGTCGTGACTGCCGGGTCGGCCAAGGGCCATGCACGAGTGAGGTTCCCGGCCCAGGCGTGACCGCCGGGCGGGCCCGCCCCACGGGCGTCCGTCCGCCGTGCACCCGCTTCCGTGCCGCCCCCCGCCGGGGCGCCCGCGACCGTGCCGCCCGTCCCCGGGCTCCGCCGTCTCTTCTCCACGGGCCCCGGCGTGCCCTCGAGCCGCCGCCCGTCCCCAGAGCACCGGGGCGCCGCCGCGCGCCCGCACGCGTTCGGAGAAACCTGTCACGAAACCGGAGAAGAGAGTGCCCGAAAGACCGCCCGTCGACGTCAACCAGCAGGTCATCGAGGAGTTCCGCGCCAACGAAGGGCGGGTCGGCGGCCCGTTCGAGGGGGCCCGGCTGATCCTGCTGACCACCACCGGGGCCCGCACGGGCACCCGGCACACCACCCCGGTGGCCTTCCTGCCCGACGGCGAACGGCTGCTGGTCATCGCCTCCGCCGCCGGAGCCCCCCGCCACCCCGCCTGGTTCCACAACCTGTGCGCCCACCCCCGGGTCACGGTCGAGGACGGCCTGTTCACGTACGAGGCCGACGCCGTCGTGCTGGAGGGCGAGGAGCGGGACGTGCTGTTCGCCCGCGCCTGCGAGGCGGACCAGGGGTGGGCCGGCTACCAGGCCCGTACGGACCGCGTCCTGCCCGTCGTCGCGCTGGAGGCGGTGCCCGGCCCGCCGGACTTCGGCAACCGCTCGCCGGGCGCCGCGCTGAAGGCCGTGCACGACGCCTTCCGGTACGAACTCGCCCGCGTGCGCAGGGAGGTGGCCGAGGCCGGCCCCGGCGGCCTCGGCGCACAGCTGCGGGTCAACTGCCTCATCGTCTGCCAGGGCCTGCACCACCACCACGTCACCGAGGACGCCGGCATGTTCGCGGGCCTCGCCGCGCAACGGCCCGAGCTGGCGCCGACCCTGGAACTGCTGCGGCGCGAGCACGAGGAGATCGCGGCGCTGCTCGCCGAGCTGCAAGGGCTCGTGTCCGCCGGAGCCGGGTCCGACGGCCGAGCCGGCTCCGCCCGCCCGGACCCGGCCCGGGTGCTCGCCGAAGTGGACCGGCTCACCCGTGAGCTGGAGGCCCATCTCGCCCACGAGGAGCAGGAACTCCTCCCCGTGCTCGACGCCTTCGCGCCGCCGCGCGGCTGACGCCCCGCCGCCCGCCCCTCCCTGCCGAGGGGGCGGGCGGCCCGGCGCGGTCCGGCCGAGGATGCTCCTGCGGCTGTCAGGCGTGGTCGCGGGCGAGGCGGGCGCTGAAGGCGAGGAGGACGGTGCCGGTGACCGCGTCGAGGGCGCGGCGCACGGTGCGGCGGCTCAGCACCCGGCGGGCCCGGTGCAGGCCGGTGACCAGGAGGAGCAGGTACCCGAGCGACAGCGCCGCGTGGGTCAGGGCGAGACCGGAGGACTGCCACAGCGGAGCGTTGCCGGGGAGGAACTGGGGCAGCACCGCGAGGTAGAAGACCAGCACCTTGGGATTGGTGATGTTGGAGAGGAAGCCCTGCCGCCAGCCGCGCAGCGCGCCGCCTTCGCCGTCGCCGCCGTCCGCCGGGACCGGGGCGGAGTCGCCGCGCCAGGCGGAGCGCAGCGCCTGCACGCCCAGGTAGGCGAGGTAGGCGACGCCGGCCCACTTGACGGCGGTGAACACCGGCTGGGAGGCCACGATCAGGGCGCCCAGTCCGACGGCGGCGGCCATGCCCTGGACCGCGTTGGAGGAGGCCACCCCGGCGCTCGCCCACGCGCCGCGGACACGCCCGGCGCTCAGGGTGTTCTTGGTGACGACCGCGAAGTCCGGCCCCGGTATGACGATCAGCGCCAGGGCGAAGACCACGAACGAGCCGTAGGTCTGCCAGGTCATCCCCCCAGGCTAGTCGAAGAGGAGTTCGACGGTGGGGGCGCGGAGGCGGGCCCGGACGTAGGTGACGGGAAACCGCTGGCCCGGGCCCCCGGCGCACGGCATGCTCGTCGGCGCGGCACCCGCAGGCCCGCACGCGTCGGCCGGGTGGCGCAGCCGCCCCCCGAGCCGTGCGCTCGCCCAGCCCCTGGAGGCCGAGAATGACCGCATCGCCGCGCACCTCCGCGCGCACCGACAGCACCGCTCGCGCAGCCGAACGGGCCGCCGAACTGCGCCGCCTGCACCACGACCCGGCGATCCTGGTGCTGGTCAACGCCTGGGACGTGGCCTCCGCCCGGGCCGTCGCGGAGGTCCCCGGCTGCCGCGCCGTCGCCACCGCCAGCGCCGCGATCGCCGCCTGCCATGGCTGTCCCGACGGCGAGCACATCCCCGCCGACCTCATGCTGGACGCCGTGGAACGGATCGCGGCGGCGGTCGATCTGCCGGTGACCGCGGACCTGGAGGCCGGCTACGGCGACGTGGACCGCACGATCCGCCGCGCCGTGCGGGCCGGTGTGGCCGGGGCCAACCTGGAGGACGGGATGCGTCCCACGGCCGAGTCGGCGGAACGCGTCGCCACCGCCGTGCGCGCGGGCGCAGCGGAGGGCGTGCCGCTGGTGCTCAACGCCCGCACCGACTGCTACCTGCGCGGCGACGGGCGCCCGGCCGCCGACCTGCTCGCGGACGCGACCGCCCGCGGCCTCGCCTACCTCGAGGCGGGGGCGGACTGCGTCTTCGTCCCCGGCTGCACGGACGAGGAAGCCGTCGCCGCGCTCGCCGAGCGCTTCGGTCCCGGTCGCCTGAGCCTCCTCGGCACCCCCGGCGCTCCGTCTCCCGAGCGGCTCGCGGAGCTCGGCGCGGCCCGCGTCTCGTACGGCCCGTTCCCCCACCGCCGGATGCTCGGCGCGCTGGCCGAGGAGGCCGCCGCGCTACTCGGCGGCGACGACGGCGAGGGGCCCACCGGCGGCTGACGTCGCGTCGGATCCGGCGGGCGCCCTCCCGCCGGGAGGGTCCGGGCTGTCAGGATGAAGCCGCCCGCACAGGCGGCAGTGGCAGCGGCGGGGAGCAGGGGAGCCGGGGAGCCGGGGAGGCAGCGTGGCAGTGATCGGGCGGGCGTCGCGAGCGCGGCGGTGGACGAGAACGTTGTCGGCGGTGTCGCTGGCCGTGTCGCTCGCGGCGGTGTGCACGGCGTGCGGAACGGTCCGTGAGGGCGTGGAGGATCTCGAGGACGCCGCGCCGAAGCCGCCGGCGTCCACCGCGGCCCCCGGCGACGGCGAGGCCCGGCGCCTCCTCGCGGAGCTGGACGTGCGGCAGCCCGGCACCATGGACGGCTACTCCCGCGACCGGTTCGCCCACTGGTCGGACCAGGAGGGCGCGTGCGACACCCGCGAGGTCGTGCTGAAGCGGGACGGGAAAGACGTACGCACCGACGCCGACTGCTCCGCCGTCTCCGGCACCTGGCACAGCCCCTACGACGCCGGGGTGTGGACGGACGCCTCCGACGTGGACGTCGACCACATGGTGCCGCTGGCCGAGGCGTGGCGCAGCGGCGCCCGCGCCTGGGACGACGAGCGGCGCGAAACCTTCGCCAACGACCTGGAACGCCCGCAGCTGTGGGCGGTGACCGACAACGTCAACCAGTCCAAGGGCGACGAGCCTCCGGACGAGTGGAAGCCCGAGCGCCGTTCCTACTGGTGCACCTACGCGGGCCACTGGGTGGCGGTGAAACACCACTACGCGCTGTCGGTCACCGAGGCCGAGAAGACCGCGCTGACCTCGATGCTCGGCAGCTGCGGAGCGTGACCCCACGGACACGCACCCGCTTCGGTGGCGGGACCGATACGCGGCGGGTGTGTCGAAGCGGTGGTCACAGCCGCGCGGACTCCCTACCATCGATCATCGCCAGGTTGTGAAACAGCGCACAACCGCTTTCGCCGCCGCCCGGGAGGCTTCCATGCACCGCCGTAGGTCCGCCGTCACCGTCTCCACCGCCGCCGCACTGCTGCTGGCGGCGCCGCTGCTGACGGGCTGCGGCGAGACGCATCCCGGGGCCGCGGCCGTCGTGGACGGCGACCGCATCTCCCTCGCCCAGCTCCAGTCCCGGGTCGGCGAGGCCCGCGCGGCGCAGCGGAAGATGCCGCAGGGCGAGCAGATGATCCGCCGCACCGGGCAGCTCACCCGCTCGACCCTGGACGGCATGATCCGCCACCGCGTCGTCGAGCAGGCCCTCAAGGACGCCGGGGTCGGCGTCTCCCGCAGCGAGCTGCAGCGGCAGCGCGACGTGTACGAGCAGCAGACCGGCGGCGCGAAGGGCTTCCGGCAGGCTCTGCTGGAGCAGCAGGGCATCGCTCCGTCCGCCGCCGACGACTGGGTCTGGCTGAACGTCGCCGTGCAGAAGGTCGCCAAGGCCTGGGACATCGACCCCGCCTCCCCGCAGGGCAACCAGGAGCTCAACAAGCGCTTCTCCGAGCTGTCCGGCGAGATGGACATCGTCGTGAACCCCCGGTACGGCACCTGGGACGCGAAGAGCAGCGCGCTGACCACCGAGAAGATGCCGTGGCTCAACGATGTCACCGGCGAGAAGGCGCTGGAGCAGCAGCGGGCCTGAGGCCGCCACCGGCCGGGCCCCGGCGTGCGGGGGAGCTGGGTTAGGTTGCAGACGTGTCCCCTTCACCCGCTCCCGGCCCGGTTCCCGAGCCCGAGTCCGCACCCGCGTCCGGCCGCATCGTCCTGCTGACCACCAGCCACCGCGTCGCGCCCGGCCTGCTGTCCTGGCCCGCCTGGCAGGCGCTGCGCGGCGCGGACCGCGTGGTGTGCGCCGACTCCGGCCACCCGCAGCTTCCGTACGTGCGCGAGGCGGGCGTCGCGGTCGACGTCGCGGAGCCCACGGCGCGCGAGCTGGTCGACGTGTGCCGCGACGGCGGCCGTACGGTCGTGGTGCTCGCCACGGCCGAGGGCGAGCCGCGGCTGACCGACGGCCTGGCCCGGCTGGCCGGCTCCGGCCGGGAGGAGATGCCCGCGCTGGAACTGCTTCCCGGCGCCTACGACCTGCCGGGTGCGCGGCTGCTGGACCTGGTGCAGGTGATGGACCGCATCCGCCGCGACTGCCCGTGGAGCAGCGTGCGCACCCACGAGGACCTGGCCAAGTACGGCATCGAGGAGGCGTACGAACTCGTCGAGGCGATCGAGGCGGGGGACCGGGACGAACTGCGCGAGGAGCTGGGCGACGTGCTGCTCCAGGTCGTCTTCCACGCGCGCATCGCGCAGGACGACCCGGACGAGCCGTTCTCGGTCGACGACGTCGCCGCCGGCATCGTGACGAAGCTGATCCACCGGCACCCGCACGTCTTCGGTGACGAGAGCGCGCAGACGCCCGAGGACGTCAAGGCGCACTGGATGCGGACCAAGGCCGTCGAGAAGCGGCGGGAGTCCGTCACCGACGGCGTCCCGCTGGGGCAGCCCGCGCTGGCGCTGGCCGCGAAGCTGTCGAGCCGGGCCCGCTCGGCCGGTCTCCCCGCGCCGCCCGCCGACGCCCCGGGCGTCGGGTACGAACTCCTCGCGCTGGCCGCCCGCGCGGAGGCCGAGGGCACCGACCCGGAGACCGCGCTCCGCGCCGCCGCCCGCACCTACCGCGACACCCTCCGCACCGCGGAGGCCGGAAGCGGGGCGTGACCGGCGCCGTGCCCGTATCGTTGAACCGCGCGGCTGCGCGGACGCGTGGCGGGGAGGGAGCGCACCATGACCGTCGAACCGGCCGACAGGATCGATATGGGCGACGCCGAGGCATCCGCGCTGGACGAGGAGCTCGCGCTCCTGGAACGGATGACGATCCCCGAGGGCTTCAAGGCCGAAATCGTCGAAGGGGCCGTCGTCGTGTCGCCGCAGAGGAACACGCACTGGGACATCATCGAGCTGGTGCTGCTGCAGATCAAGGAAGTCTTCGGGCGGCGGGCGCGCACCAAGTCCGACGTACTCCTTCCGCTGCCGGGCTTTCGCAACGGCTTCGCCCCCGATCTGCTCAAGCTCGCGGACGACGCCGAGGTGGACGAGAAGGGTCGCCTGCGTCACCGGGACGTGCAGTTCGTCCTGGGGGTCGTGTCCCGTGAGACACGGGAGAACGACTACGGAACCAAGCTCCGCACGTATGCCTCGGCGGGAATCCCCGTCTACGTCGTGGCCGACCCGTACTCGGGGAAGTGTCACGCGTTCGGTCACCCCGACGGTGAGCGGTACGAGAGCGAGCTGACGGCGAAGTTCGGCGACGGCCTGGACCTGGCCCCGCTGGGGTTCGCCCTGTGCCTGGCGACGGAGGACTTCCCGCAGGACTGACCGGCCGCCCGCCGTCGTCGGCTGCGGCGGATACGGTCGGGGCGTGCACGACGACGACAGACCTGCTCCGCCGCCCGACATGCCGCCGTTGTTCGACTGGCGGTTCGCCGCCGACCCGTACCCCGCATACGCGTGGCTGCGGGCGCACGCGCCCGTGCACCGGGCGACGCTGCCGTCCGGGGTCGAGGCGTGGCTGGTGACGCGTTACGCGGACGCCCGGCAGGCACTCGCGGACCCGCGGCTGAGCAAGAACCCGGAGACGCACGCCGAGCGCGCCGCGCACGGCAAGGGCAAGGTCGGCATTCCCGGCGAACGCAGCGCCAACCTGATGACGCACCTGCTGAACATCGACCCGCCGGACCACACGCGGCTGCGGCGGCTGGTGTCCAAGGCGTTCACGCCGCGCCGGGTCGCCGCGTTCGAGCCGCGGGTGCGCGAGCTCGCGGACCGGCTGATCGACACCTTCGCCGACCGCGGGGAGGCTGATCTGATCCACGAGTTCGCGTTCCCGTTGCCCATCTACGCGATCTGCGACCTCCTCGGCGTGCCCGCTGAGGACCAGAACGACTTCCGCGACTGGGCGGCCATGATGCTCCGGCACGGCAACGCCCCCCGGGGCGGCGTGGGGCGGGCGGTGAAGAAGATGCGCGGCTACCTGGCCGAACTCATCCACCGCAAGCGCGAGGATCTGGGAGACGACCTCATCTCCGATCTCATCAGGGCCTCCGACCACGGCGAGCACCTCACCGAGAACGAGGCCGCAGCGATGGCCTTCATCCTCCTCTTCGCCGGCTTCGAGACGACCGTCAACCTCATCGGCAACGGCACGTTGGCGCTGCTGCGTCACCCGGAACAGCGGGCCGCGCTGGAGGCCGCGCTGGGCCGCGGCGACGTGGCATGGCTCGCGGGCGCGGTGGAGGAACTGCTGCGCTACGACGGGCCGGTGGAGATGGCCACCTGGCGGTTCGCCGCAGAGCCGCTGGAGCTGGGCGGGCGCCGCATCGCCGCCGGCGAGCCGGTGTTGGTGGTGCTCGCCGCCGCGGACCGCGACCCGGAACGGTTCGGTGATCCGGACGTCCTCGACCTGGCACGTTCCGACAACCAGCACCTGGGGTACGGGCACGGCATCCACTACTGTCTCGGCGCGCCACTCGCCCGGCTCGAGGGGCAGATCGCGTTGTCCGCACTTTTCGGACGTCTGCCGGATCTGCAACTGGCGTCCGATCCGGACGACTTGCGGTGGCGTGGCGGCCTCATCATGCGCGGATTGCGCACTTTGCCCGTGACCTTCACGTGATCCTTGTGACATTGGCTTGTGACGGACCCGGCCGTGCGGCTACGTTCGGCGATCGATTCGCACGGAACGACGAGAGGGTTCGCATGCGCTCCGGGAACGGCCGTCACCGGCGACCCCGTCAGGCTCCCGCGCTGTTCGTCACGGCGGGCGTGACCGGCGCCGGCCTCGCCCTGCCGCTGTTCGCGGCGGGTGGCGCCCAGGCGGCCGACGGCGCCACGTGGGACCGCGTCGCCGAGTGCGAGAGCGGCGGCCTGTGGAGTGCCAACTCCGGCAACGGGTACTACGGCGGGCTCCAGCTGACCATGGAGATGTGGGAGGAGTACGGCGGGAAGGTGCTCGCCGCGCGCCCCGACCTCGCCAGCCGCGGCCAGCAGATCGAGGTCGCCGAGAAGATCCTCGCCGACCAGGGCCCCCGCGCGTGGCCCAGCTGTTCCGGCGGCGCCGGGCTGCTGCCGGAGGGTTCGGGATTCCCGGACGTCGAGGTGCCGGAGGTGCCCGAGCTGCCGGACCTGCCGGACGCCGAACTCCCCGACGTCCCCGACCCGGAGATCCCGGACGCGCCCGAACTCCCGGACGCCCCGGGTGACTCCGACGACTCCGACGGCGGGGAGGACCCCGAGGGCGGGGAGGACTCCGACGGCGGGGAGGAACCCGAGGGCTCGGGTGGCACCGACGGTTCGGGCGGCTCGTCCGAGGACGGCGGCGCCCCCGACGACGCCACGGGTGGCTCCACGGGCGGCGGTTCGACGGGTGACGACGCGAACGGCGACGACCCCTCGGGCGACCCCCCGGCCGGCGAGACCGAACCCGCGCCCGAGGAGTCCTCCGACGGCACCAGTGGCACCGGTTCCGGCCTGGACCCCTCCGAGTCCGAGGGGCGCGGGGAAGGGGAGGGCGGCGGCCGTCACCGCGGCGACCCGGGCGACGGGCGTACCGACGACGACCGCTCCTCGCGCGGCAAGCACGGCAAGCCCGGCGATGCCGAGGACGGCTACCTGGTGCGTCCGGGTGACTCGTTGTCGGCCATCGCCGCCGAGCACGACCTGGCGGGTGGCTGGACGGCGCTCTACGACGGCAACCGGAAGACGGTCGGCGACGACCCCGACCTGATCCTTCCCGGCCAGCGCCTCGACCTGCTGACCGGCGGCGAGCTGCGCTGACCGGCGGCGAACCCGTACCGGCCGTCAAGGTGAGTGGTGCTCCGCCGCTGTGCGGACACGCCGCTCGCCGGCCGGTTCCCTCCGCTCGGTGACCGCTTCCTGAACACTCCGTTATGGCTCGGTTCCGTAACGGAGTGTTTTCTTTACCACCGGAACAAACGACCCGAAGGCCCGTGCGGTTAGGCTGCGGGGGCAGGAACCAGACACACACGAAGGAGACCCACGTGCCGTCCATCGACGTCGTAGTGGCCCGCGAGATCCTCGACTCGCGAGGCAACCCCACGGTCGAGGTCGAGGTCGGCCTCGACGACGGCAGCACCGGCCGTGCTGCGGTCCCGTCCGGCGCCTCCACCGGAGCCTTCGAGGCCCTGGAGCTGCGCGACGGCGACACCGGCCGCTACGGCGGCAAGGGCGTCGAGAAGGCCGTCCTCGCCGTCATCGAGCAGATCGGCCCGGAGCTGGTCGGCTACGACGCCACCGAGCAGCGCCTGATCGACCAGGCGATGTTCGACCTGGACGCCACCGCGGACAAGTCCTCGCTGGGCGCCAACGCCATCCTGGGCGTCTCCCTCGCCGTCGCGCACGCCGCCTCCGAGGCCTCCGACCTGCCGCTGTTCCGCTACCTCGGCGGCCCGAACGCGCACCAGCTCCCGGTGCCGATGATGAACATCCTCAACGGCGGCTCGCACGCCGACTCCAACGTGGACATCCAGGAGTTCATGATCGCGCCGGTCGGCGCCGAGTCGTTCTCCGAGGCCGTCCGCTGGGGCGCCGAGGTGTACCACGCGCTGAAGTCCGTGCTGAAGGAGCGCGGCCTGAACACCGGCCTGGGCGACGAGGGCGGCTTCGCGCCGAACCTCGGCTCCAACCGCGAGGCGCTCGACCTCATCGTCGAGGCGATCCAGAAGGCCGGCTACACCCCCGGCCAGGACATCGCCCTCGCCCTGGACGTCGCCGCCTCCGAGTTCTACAAGGACGGCTCCTACGTCTTCGAGGGCGAGAACCGCACCGCCGACCAGATGGCCGCGTACTACGAGGAGATCGTCGACGCGTACCCGATGGTCTCCATCGAGGACCCGCTGTACGAGGACGACTGGGCCGGCTGGACGACGCTGACCGCCAAGCTCGGCGACAAGGTGCAGCTCGTGGGCGACGACCTGTTCGTCACCAACCCCGAGCGCCTCTCCCGCGGCATCGAGGAGAAGGCCGCGAACGCCCTGCTGGTGAAGGTGAACCAGATCGGCTCGCTCACCGAGACCCTGGACGCCGTCGAACTTGCCCAGCGCAACGGCTTCAAGTGCATGATGTCCCACCGCTCCGGCGAGACCGAGGACGTCACCATCGCGGACCTGGCCGTAGCGGTGAACTGCGGCCAGATCAAGGCCGGCGCCCCCGCCCGTTCCGACCGCGTCGCCAAGTACAACCAGCTGCTGCGCATCGAGGAGATCCTCGACGACGCCGCCGTGTACGCGGGCCGTTCGGCGTTCCCGCGCTTCAAGGGCTGAGACCGGAGCCCGGTCCGCGCCGCCGCAACGCGCCGACCGGGCGAAACCGGCACCACCCGCGACGCGCTCCGCGCCCGTCCCCGCCACCGTTCCCGTACGGTGGCGGGGACGGGCGCGTGTGCGGCACGCGCGCCGAGGAGACCGTGACGTCCGACGCCGGGGAGGAACGTGCCTGCGGACCGCTTCTCGACCACCGCGAGACTCCGGGCACTCGGCTCCCAGGCCGCGGAGCGCGTCTACCGGGCCCAGAGCCGCCGGGTACGCGCCCCGCGCCGCAGCCGCCTCACCGGCCGCGCGGCCCTGCTCGCCCTCGTCCTGTGCTCGCTGGTCGTGGCCCTCGCCTATCCGCTGCGGCAGTACATCGCCCAGCAGTCCGAGATCGACGAGCTGCGCCAGGAGGCCGAACGGCGCCAGGAGCGGGTGGAGGACCTGCGGCGGCTCAAGGCACGCTGGCAGGACCCGGCGTTCGTCGAGCAGCGCGCCCGCGAGCGGCTGCACATGCTGCGCCCCGGTGAGACCGGCTACCTGATGGAGCGCGGCGCCGAGGACGAACGGCGCCCGCAGGGCGACGCCTCCGACCGGCCCTGGTACCGCAACCTGTGGGAGGGCCTCGACGCAGCCGATACAGCCGATACAGCGGACACAGCCGGTCGTGACGACGCCCGACGGGACGCCGCCGGCCCGAACGCGGCCGGCTCCCGGTAGGCGCCCCGCCGCCCCCGACCGGCCCGTAAGCTCTCCCGCGTACCCCGCCCTCGCGCGCGGCCGGCCGGACCGCCGCGCCGCGTGACGGCACGGAACGCCCGCACACCCGACACCGGCAGCGAAGAGAACACCCCCGCGATGGACACCCCTCCGCCCCAGACCGATTCCACGCCCCCCACCGACGCGGACGTCGCCGCGTTCCGGGAACAGCTCGGCCGCCCTCCGCGCGGCCTGCGCGCCATCGCGCACCGCTGCCCGTGCGGCCTGCCCGACGTCGTCGAGACCGCGCCGCGGCTGGAGGACGGCACGCCGTTCCCGACCACGTACTACCTGACCTGCCCCCGTGCCGCCTCGGCGATCGGCACGCTGGAGGCCGACGGCGTGATGAAGGAGATGACGGCCCGTCTGAAGGAGGACGAGGAGCTGGCCGCCGCCTACCGGGCCGCGCACGAGGACTACCTGGCCCGGCGGGACGCCGTCGAGGTGCTGGAGGGCTTCCCCAGCGCGGGCGGAATGCCGGACCGGGTGAAATGCCTGCACGTGCTCGTCGCGCACTCCCTCGCCGCCGGACCGGGGGTGAACCCGCTGGGCGACGAGGCCCTCGCGATGCTGCCGGAGTGGTGGCGCAAGGGCCCGTGCGTCGGGCCGTGCGACGGAGAACCGGCGGACGGCGGGACGGACGGCGAGACGCACGACGGAGAGAAGGACGACGGAGAGAAGGACGCCCGATGACGCGCGTGGCGGCCGTGGACTGCGGCACCAACTCGATCCGGCTGCTGGTCGCCGACCTGCACCCGGAGACCGGCGGACTGAAGGAACTGGACCGCCGCATGGAGATCGTGCGGCTCGGTCAGGGCGTGGACCGCACGGGGCGGCTGGCGCCGGAGGCGCTGGAACGCACCTTCGCCGCCTGCCGCGACTACGCCGACCGGGTCCGCGCGCTGGGCGCCGAGCGGGTGCGGTTCGTGGCCACGTCCGCCTCCCGGGACGCGGAGAACCGGGACGACTTCGTGCGCGGCGTGGTGGACCTCCTCGGCGTGGAGCCCGAGGTGATCAGCGGCGAGCAGGAGGCGGAGTTCTCCTTCACCGGCGCCACCCGCGAACTGGCCGGCTCCGCGCACCCGCGCCCGTACCTCGTGGTGGACATCGGTGGGGGCTCCACCGAGTTCGTGCTCGGCGACGACCGGGTGCGCGCCTCCCGCTCCGTCGACGTCGGCTGCGTCCGGCTCACCGAACGGCACGGGCTGCGCGGCCCGGCCACCGCCGAGCAGGTCGCCGCCGTCCGTGCGGACGTCGACGCCGCGCTCGACCAGGCCGCGGAGGCCGTGCCGCTGGACGAGGCGCGCACGCTCGTCGGGCTGGCGGGGACGGTCACCACCGTCGCGGGCATGGTGCTCGAACTCGACGCGTACGACTCCGCCGCGATCCATCACGCACGGGTGACTCGTGGTCAGGTCGATGACGTCACGGCCTGGTTGCTGGCCGCGACGCACGACGAGCGGGCCGCCGTCCCGGTGATGCATCCGGGGCGGGTGGACGTGATCGCGGCCGGGGCGCTGGTGCTGCGCACGGTCATGGAGCGGACCGGTGCCGAGGAGGTCGTCGTCAGCGAGCACGACATCCTCGACGGCATCGCGCACAGTTGCGCCGCACCCGATCGACGGCCCTGAGCGACGGCCCTGAGCGGCGGTGCTGGACGGAACAGCGCCTTCGGCGGTCATCCGCCGGGGGCGCTGTTCCGCTTTCCCGGAACGGTCCGGGCCGTCGGCCTCCGGCGTCGGACACGGCTCGTCGTGAACGCGGACTGCCCGGGTTTGTAGGCCAGTTGTATCTCCGGCCGGTACTTGTGGTCGGTCAGCGGGCAGGGGTGACCACGCACGTCCCGGTCATGTGCCGCTCACCGGGAGGCAGCGATGCGTCGGCCGACGCGTTGCCCGTGGCTCGGGTCATGAGCGGAGTGCCGCCCGCACAGACCTTTCAGCAGCGAGGAGTTACGAGTGAAACAGCGCAGGAAGACGCTGATCGCCTCGGTGGCGATCCCGATGGCCTCCCTGGTCGCGCTCTCCGCCGTCTCCGCCCACGCCGCGCCGTCCCAGGAGGCCGGCGCGTCGTCCGGGACGAAGGCCGCCGTCACCCTCACGGTCGGTACGCACAACGTGCTGCGCGGCAACGCCGAGTACAAGCCGTTCGCCGACGTCATCGGCTGGCAGGAGGTGAACGACCCCCAGGACCGGGAGCGGCTCAAGAACAAGCTCGGCGCGTACCGTCACTTCCTGCCGGACAAGAAGGCGGCGCGGGCGGTGCCGATCTCCTGGCGCAAGGACACGTTCGAGTTCGTCAAGGGCTACGCCAAGCTGACGCACAAGGGCGAGGCCAAGGTGACGCCGAACCGCTACGTCGTCTGGGCCGTCCTGAAGCACCGGAAGACGGGCAAGCGGCTGATCGCGATGAACACGCACTTCATCTCCGGCGCCTGGCACAAGCACCCGAACCGCCAGGCACGCTGGCTGCAGCACGCGGAGAAGCTCCGCACGTCGGTCAGGAACCTGCACGAGAGGCACCCGAAGCTGCCGATCTTCCTGGTCGGTGACTTCAACCGGCACAAGGCGCTGAAGCTGCCGGCCAACGTCGACTACATCCGCGTCGAGGGCGTGAAGGGCGTGCCGATCGACCAGGCGTACGCCACCGGTTCGGTGCGCAACTCCAAGGTGAAGCGTCTCCCGAAGTCCGGTTCCGACCACCACGCGTACCGCTTCTCCGCGACCTTCTGACCGTTTCCGGGGGCTGTTCGTGACGTGATCCGACAGCGGCCCACGCGGGGGAGCGCCCGCGTGGGCCGTTCGTCGCCCGGAGCCCGGAGCCCGGAGCCCGGAGCGCAGAGCCCGTCGGAGCGTGACCGCGCCCTGGTGAGCGGCCTGCGGAGGGTCTTCGCGGGCCGTGTGGAGACCGGGCGCGACGAACTTCGTGAACTTCTTCACAAGGAAAAGTCCCCGATCGCCCGCGCAACGGCGATGTGAAGGCCGGATAAGCGCCCGCACGACGCCACAGGGTGCTCCGGGGACCTGCCCGGCGCCCGTGCCGGGCGGCCGCGGAGAACGCCGGTGACGTCACCGGTCCACTCGTGACATCCCCCGTCGTCGCAGCTCACGGCGGTGACGGAAGGGGCGTGAGGCCCGGTGGTACACCCCTCGTGCGCGCGCCCGGCGAGCGTGGGCCGCGCATAGTAACAGAAGTCCCCGGGATGCTTGTGAAGGCCCTCACGAGCACCCCCCTCGCGGGTGCTGGATACTCGATGGCATGAGCACCACGGAGCGTCCTCGAATCCTCGTAGTAGGTGGCGGGTACGTCGGCTTGTACGCGGCTCGCCGCATCCTCAAGAAGATGCGGTACGGCGAGGCCACCGTCACCGTCGTCGACCCCCGGTCGTACATGACCTACCAGCCCTTCCTCCCCGAAGCGGCCGCCGGGTCCATCTCCCCGCGCCACGTCGTGGTCCCGCTGCGGCGGGTACTGCCCAAGGCGGAGGTGCTGACCGGTCGCGTCACCACCATCGACCAGGACCGCAAGGTCGCCACCGTCTCCCCGCTGGTCGGCGAGGCGTACGAGCTCCCCTTCGACTACCTGGTCGTCGCCCTCGGCGCCGTCTCCCGCACCTTCCCGATCCCCGGCCTGGCCGAGAACGGCATCGGCATGAAGGGCGTCGAGGAGGCCATCGGCCTGCGCAACCACGTGCTGGAGCAGCTCGACAAGGCCGACTCCACCCAGGACGAGGACGTCCGCCGCCGTGCACTCACCTTCGTCTTCGTCGGCGGCGGCTTCGCCGGCGCGGAGACCATCGGCGAGGTCGAGGACATGGCCCGCGACGCCGCCGGCTACTACCCGAACGTCAAGCGCGAGGACATGCGCTTCGTGCTCGTCGACGTCGCCGACAAGATCCTCCCCGAGGTCGGGCCCAAGCTCGGCGAGTGGGGCAAGGAGCACCTCCAGGACCGCGGTGTCGAGGTCTACCTCAAGACCTCCATGGAGTCCTGCATCGACGGCCACGTGGTGCTCTCCAACGGCCTCGAGGTCGACTCCAACACCATCGTGTGGACCGCGGGCGTCAAGCCGAACCCGGCCCTGAAGCGCTTCGGTCTGCCGCTCGGTCCGCGCGGCCACGTCGACACCCGCCCCTCCCTCCAGGTGCAGGGCACCGACTACATCTGGGCCGCCGGCGACAACGCCCAGATCCCCGACCTCGCCGCCGGCGAGGGCGCGTGGTGCCCGCCGAACGCCCAGCACGCGCTGCGGCAGGCCAAGGTGCTCGGCGACAACGTCATCTCCGGGATGCGCGGCTTCCCGCAGAGCGACTACAAGCACGCCAACAAGGGCGCCGTCGCCGGCCTCGGCCTGCACAAGGGCGTCGCCATGGTCGTCCTGGGCAAGCTGCGCATCAGGCTGCGCGGCCGCCTCGCCTGGTACATGCACCGCGGCTACCACGGCCTGGCCGTGCCGACCTGGAACCGCAAGATCCGGGTCTTCGCCGACTGGACGCTCGGCATGTTCCTCAAGCGCGAGGTCGTCTCGCTGGGCGCGATGGAGAAGCCGCGCGAGGAGTTCTACGAGGCCGCCGCGCCGGTCACCGCCGCCGCGTCCGCCGCGAGGACCGAGTCCGCCGTCAAGGCCGAGGCCACCAAGGAGAAGGCCAACGCCGGCTGACCTCGTCGCCACCCGTACGCCGAAGGGGCGTGAGCCATCCGTGGGGCTCACGCCCCTTTGGCGTACCGCGTGCCGGTGATTCCCGGAAACGGTGGGCATACCGGACGACTCCGGTGTGTTATGGGAGGAGTCGTCGCTCTCGAGTCGTCGCTTCCCCCTCGGAGGTGTGCCATGGCCGGTGCCGCACCGCGGCTGCACGCACTCGCCGGAAGAGTCCTGGGAACTCCGCTCCCGGTGCGTCTGCGTGCCTGGGACGGCAGCGAGGCCGGTCCGCCCGGGGCGCCCGCCCTGGTGATCCGTCACCGCCGCGCGCTGCGCCGGTTGCTGTGGCGGCCCGGTGAACTCGGCCTGGCCCGCGCCTGGGTGGCCGGCGAGATCGACGTCGACGGCGATCTGTACGCGCTGCTCGACCTGATCGCCGGCTTCCTCTGGGAGAGCGGCGACTCCGGCGACAGCGACGAGGGCGCCTCCCGCCGGGGCCTGCTCGCCCTCGCGCGTGACCCCGCCGTACGGGCCGCCGCCCGCGAACTGGTCGCGCTGGCCGGGCCGTGGCCCCCGCCGCCGCCCCCGCCGGAGGAGGCCCGCGGCCGCGGCGGCCTGCGGCACACCCGCCGCCGCGACCGCGTCGCCGTCAGCCACCACTACGACGTCGGCAACGACTTCTACGCGCTGGTGCTCGGCCCGTCGATGGTCTACTCGTGCGCCTACTGGGAGCCCGGCGGGACCCTCGAAGGCGCCCAGCGGGCCAAGCTCGACCTGATCTGCCGCAAGCTCGGTCTGCGCCCCGGGATGCGGCTCCTCGACGTCGGCTGCGGCTGGGGCTCGCTGGCCCTGCACGCCGCCCGCGCGTACGGCGTGGACGTCGTCGGCGTCACCCTCTCCCGCGAGCAGGCCGGTCACGCGCGGAAGCGGATCGCCGAGGAGGGCCTGACCGACCGCGTCGAGATCCGCGTGCAGGACTACCGCGAGATCCCCGACGGTCCGTACGACGCCATCGCCTCGGTCGGCATGGCCGAGCACGTCGGCGCGGAGCGCTACCGCGAGTACGCCGAGGTGCTGCACCGGCTGCTGCGGCCCGGCGGGCGGCTGCTCAACCACCAGATCGCGCGGCGCCCGGTCGCGGACGAGGCGGCGTACGCCGTGGACGACTTCATCGACGCGTACGTCTTCCCCGACGGGGAGCTCGCGCCGCTCGGCCGCACGGTGGCGCTGCTGGAGGAGGCGGGCCTGGAGGTGCGGGACGTCGACGTGCTGCGGGAGCACTACGCGCTGACGCTGCGCGCGTGGGTGCGGAACCTGGAGCGGGGCTGGGCTGACGCCGTGCGGCTCGTGTCGCCGGGGAGGGCGCGCGTGTGGCGCCTCTACATGGCGGCGTCGGCGCTGGCCTTCGAGCACAACCGCATCGGCGTCAACCAGGTGCTGGCCGTCCGGACCACGCCCGACGGGGAGTCCCGCCTCCCCCTCCGCCCCCGCCTCTGGGGCGGCTGACGCCTTCCCGGCGCGGGGAAGGCGCGCGGAGTACCGCACCGCGCAGCGCGGGGCGGCACCCCCGGGAGGGTGCCGCCCCGCGGTCGGGGAGGGGAGGGGGTCATTCGGTCTTGATGGCCGCCAGCATGTTGAGCCGCGCGGCGCGCCGCGCGGGCCACAGCGCTGCCAGGACCCCGACCAGCGCCGCCAGCCCCAGGAACACGGCCAGCCGGTCCCAGGGAAGCACCAGCGCGTACGTCGTCAGGCCCGCCGCGGCGATCAGCTCGCCGACGGCCCAGCCGAGGAAGACGCCGAGGCCGATGCCCAGGACCCCGCCGAACAGCGAGATCACCAGCGACTCCAGCCGCACCATCCGCTTCACGCCGCGCCGGTCGAGGCCGATCGCGCGCAGCATGCCGATCTCCTGCCCGCGTTCGAAGACCGACATCGCCAGGGTGTTCACGACGCCCAGCACGGCCACGACGACGGCCATGGCCAGCAGGCCGTAGAGGATGTTCAGCAGCAGACTGATCATCTTCGCGATGTCCTCGGAGATGTCCTGCTGGTCCTGGACGAGGACGGCCGGGTTGTTCCCGAGGGCCTTCTCCAGTGCGTCCTTCACCTGGGCGCTCGCGCCGTCCTGGGTCTTCACCATCACCTGCATGTCCGTCACCTTGGCCATGTGCGGGGTGAGGGTGCCGGTGTCCAGCATGATGCCGCGGACGAGCTGGTTGCTCTCGTACAGGCCGCTGACGGTGAGCGTGCCCCGCTCGCCGTCGGCGTAGGTGACACGGAAGTCGGAGCCGATCTTCCAGTCGTGCTGCCGCGCGGTGGTGGTGTCGACGACGACCTTGTCCCCGTCGGCGACGCCGGCCCAGGAGCCCTGCGTGAAGTCGAGCGTCAGCAGCTGGTCGATGGACGCGCCGTCGACGCCGGTCAGGTACTCGGTCTCGCCGTCGATACGGGAGGCGGAGTTGCGCAGCGGCGAGCTGGCCTCGACCTCGTCCAGCGCGGAGAGCTTCTTCTCCACGTCGGGGGAGAGCGGCGAGAAGTTCGCCATGGAGACCTGGTAGTCGGCCTTGAGCGAGTCGGCGGCCATCTTCCCGATGGCCTGCTGCACGCCGCCGGCAACGACGGTCAGCCCGGTGATCAGCGTCAGGCCGATCATCAGCGCGGACGCGGTGGCGGCGGTCCGGCGCGGGTTGCGCACCGCGTTCTGCCGGGCGAGCCTGCCGCTCACCTTGAACAGCCGCAGCACCGGCGCGGCGGCGGCGATCAGCGGCCGGGACAGCAGGGGCGTCAGCACGAAGACGCCGACCAGCAGCAGGGCCGCACCCGCGCCCATCGGGGCCTTGCCGTCGTCCATGCCCGTCGCGTACAGCACCAGCGCGGCGCCCCCACCGGCGAGCAGCGCGCCGAGGGTGTTGCGCAGCACCAGCGAACGCGTGGTGGCCGGGGCGTGCACGCTGCCCATGGCGGCGACCGGCGGGATCTTCGCCGCACGCCGCGCGGGCAGCCAGGCGGCGAGCACGGTGACGAGGACGCCGACCACCAGGGCGGCGGCGCCGGTCGTCGGGGTGACGATCAGCGGACCGTCGGGCATCGCGCCGAGCCGGCCGACGAGGGCCCGCAGGCCGACCGCGATGCCGACGCCCGCGCCGAGCCCGGCGACGGCCGCCACCAGTCCCACGCTGACGGCCTCGACCAGCACCGAACGGGTCACCTGGCGGCGGCTGGCGCCGACCGCGCGCAGCAGCGCCAGTTCGCGGGTGCGCTGGGCGACGAGCATGGTGAAGGTGTTGGCGATGATGAAGACACCGACGAAGAGGGAGATGCCGGCGAAGGCGAGCATGGTCGTCTGCATGCCCGACATCTGCTCTTCGATCATCTTCGACTGCTCGTCGGCGAGCTTCTGCCCGGTGACGGCCTCGGCCCGCTCGGGCAGGATGCCGGCGGCCTGCTTCTTGAGCTCCTGCTGCGAGGTGCCGGCGGCGGCCTTCAGCTGGATCTCGGTGTACTCGCCGGGCTTCGCGAACAGCTGCTGCGCGGTGGCGTTGTCGAAGAGCACCAGGGTGCCGCCTGCGGCGACGTTGCCGTCGTCGGTGGTGAAGACGCCGACGACCGTCTCCTCGCGCACCGGGCCGCTCACGGACATCCGGGCGGTGTCGCCGACCCGGTAGCCGGTGCGTTCGGCGGTGCGGGCGTCGAGCGCGATCTCGCCGCGCTTCTGCGGGGCCCGGCCGTCACGCATCGGGTAGCGCGGGTCCGTGCCGTCCGGGCCGGCGTAGTGGTTCGCGCCGCGGGTGCCCCAGCCGTCCCCGACCAGGTCGCCGTTCTTGTCGGCGACCGCGGTGAAGCCGGAGACGACGCCGGTCGCCGATGCGGCACCGGGCAGCTTCTCCGCCTTGTCCAGGGTCTGCTGGGTGAGGTTCGGGGGCGGGCCGGGCGCCGCGTCCTTCGCGTCTTTGCCGTCGCCGGGCTCGACGGCCACGTCGACGTGGCTGTAGCCCTTCTCGGAACTCTTCTGGAACGCCTCGGAGACGGTGGACGTGAAGACCAGGGTGCCGGAGACGAAGGCCACGCCGAGCATGACGGCGAGCACGGTCATCAGCAGCCGGCCCTTGTGCGCGAGCACGTTGCGCAGGGCTGTTCGGAACATGTGTGAGGTCCTGGGTGAGCGTCCCGCGGCGGCGCGGGACGGAAGCTGTGGGGTCTCGGGTGGGCCGGCCACAGGCCGGACGGGCCCGGTGAACGGCCTGAGGGGGTGTCAGGCACCCCCTGGCTCACGCGCGGGGGTCGAGGGACTTCATGCGGTCCAGCACCGAGTCGGCGGTGGGTCCGGTGATGTCGTCGACGATGCGGCCGTCGGCGAGGAAGACGACGCGGTCGGCGTACGCCGCGGCGACCGGGTCGTGCGTGACCATGACGACGGTCCGGCCCAGCTCGCGCACGGAGTTGCGCAGGAAGCCGAGGACCTCCGCGCCGGAGCGGGAGTCCAGGTTGCCGGTCGGTTCGTCGCCGAAGATGATCTCCGGCTTGGAGGCCAGCGCGCGGGCGACGGCGACGCGCTGCTGCTGGCCGCCGGAGAGCTGGTTGGGCCGGTGCTTGAGCCGGTCGGCGAGGCCGACGGTGTCCACCACGCGGTCCAGCCACTGCCGGTCGGGCCGGGTGCCGGCGATGTCCATCGGAAGGGTGATGTTCTCCATCGCGTTCAGCGTCGGGAGCAGGTTGAACGCCTGGAAGATGAAGCCGACGCGGTCCCGGCGCAGCCGGGTGAGCTTCTTGTCCTTGAGCGTGGTGAGTTCGGTGTCGCCGATGCGGGCGCTGCCGCTGGTGACGGAGTCGAGCCCGGCCATGCAGTGCATCAGGGTCGACTTGCCGGAGCCGGAGGGGCCCATGATCGCGGTGAACTGCGCCTGCCGGAACTCGACGGAGACGCTGTCCAGGGCCACCACCTTGGTCTCGCCCTGTCCGTAGACCTTGGACAGGTCCGTGGCACGGGCGGCGGCGACGCCGGTGTGCGCGGTGGCGGCGGCGGGGGCGCCGGTGAAGGTGGTGGTCACGAGGCTGCGCTCCTGTCGGGGTGTACTACCGGATGACGTGTCCATCGTCCCGGCCGTCCGTCACGCCGGGATCCGCCCGGGAACCGGTTTCCGGGGGAGCCTTGGGAGGTACTTCCGGCAGGTCTGCTCCTACCTGGGGAGGACGGCGCCCCTGAGACGCGGTCCGGTGCGGGCGCCTTCCGGGCGGTTGTGCAGACCGGACGGTTTGCGTCAATTCCGGTTCTCTTCCGCTGCCGCGAGGCAGAGCGGTGAAGGCCCTGCGACCTGCTCTGACGCGCCGTCAGGTAGCCTTAAAATAAGACAACTTCGAGGACTCGATCCCCAGTTCGGGCGCGGTCCTGGATAGTCTCTCTCCGTACCCCGCGTGGGCCGTCGCTCACGCTCCGGCGTTGTGCCAGCTCCGTGCGGGGTGCGGGCGTGGAGCCAGTGCCCGGATGGTGGAATGCAGACACGACGAGCTTAAACCTCGTTGGCCCTCAGGGTCGTGCCGGTTCAAGTCCGGCTCCGGGCACCACCCCCCTTCCCCGCCCCCACGCCCCTCGCGCCCCCCGCGCCCTCGACGAGGCCCTGTTTGCATCGTTCCGTCGTTCCGTCGTTCCGTCGTTCCGTCCCACCGTCCGGTGCGTCCCGGCGTGACGGGTGCCGGCCGCCGCGACGCGGCCGTCGGAATGCAGGACGTGCACGCGCGTGAAAGCAACGTCGTGTCACTGCGTGGCGTCCCTTTCCTGTGCGCAATCCGGAGAGCGACGTTTGCGCGCACAAAGCGCCAGTGGTGC
The DNA here is from genome assembly GCF_031845485.1 of Streptomyces hazeniae. Classification (NCBI taxonomy): domain Bacteria; kingdom Bacillati; phylum Actinomycetota; class Actinomycetes; order Kitasatosporales; family Streptomycetaceae; genus Streptomyces; species Streptomyces hazeniae. The sequence goes on along the minus strand of NZ_JAVREQ010000028.1, from coordinate 45,161 downwards.
CACCACTGAAACGGTCGCCGTCCACGGCGATCCGCTGTCGTGCGGTGGTGCTCGCCCCGGGCAAAAGTGCGTCCCAGCAGGCTTGTTCGCGTCCTTCGCGTGCGTCGAGGCCGGTTTACGCGCACCTGTTGACGGCCCATTGACCGGCTTGTACGTTCCCTTTTCGAAATTGCTTGCCCACGGTCTGCGTTCCCCCCCACAGGTACCCCGGCCGTGAGCAGCAGGTGTGCACGCCTTTTCCACGGGACCGCTCGTTCTACGCGCGTTCCCGACCCCCCACATGGAAGGCCACAACCTCATGACACGCTTCGCGAAGAGCGGCAGAGGCCGTCTCCTCTCCCGCAGTGCCGTCGGCCTCGCCGCCGGCGTCCTGGTCCTCACCGGCTTCTCAGCCACCGCCTCGGCCGCGGGCTCGGACATCCCCCCGGCGCCGCGCGCCGGTGACACACGGGCGAACGCCGAGATCCTCGACGCGGCCTGCACCGTTCCCCCCACCCACGACCCGGCGATCATCAACGTCGTCCATGACATCGCCACCCAGCGGGCCGTGACCCCGAAGGTCATGCTCGCCGCCTTCGAGGCGGGCTGGGTCGAGTCGCACATGCACAACCTCAACTGCGGCGACCGTGACTCGCTGGGTGTCTTCCAGCAGCGCCCGAGCCAGGGCTGGGGAACCCCCGAGCAGTGCATGGACCCGGTCCACGCCACCAACGCGTTCCTGGACCAGGCCATACCCAACGACGCGAACAACCCGGGCTACACCGCCGGTCAGCTCGCCCAGAGCGTCCAGCGCTCCGCGTATCCCGAGCGCTACGACCAGGCCGAGGGCATCGCCCATCAGCTGATCGCCGAGGCTGCGGCCACCTGACCGGCGAGCGCCGACGCGGGCGCCGGGGTCCTCTCCTCACGGGGGAGGACCCCGGCTCCCCGCGCCGCGCCTCGTCGTGTGCACGATCTTCCGCCGTCCCGGCGCCGCGCGCACGGGACGGCACTCCCCCCACGATCATGCCGGAGGAGAGCACATGCCCCTGTTTCCCCGCGGAATCCGAACCGCCCGCAGTACGGCAGCCGTGGCGCTGGCCGGTGGCGCACTGCTGACCGTGCTCACCGAGACACCGGCGGTCGCGCAGCCCCACGGCCCGGCCTTCACCGGCGCCTGCCCCGCCGCCGGCGTCATCAGCCAGGACTACCACAGCGGTCATGACGGCCTCGACATCGCCAACAGCCGCGGTACGCCCCTCTACGCGGCGGACGCCGGCACCGTGACGCACTCCGGCACGGCCAGCGGCTACGGCCAGTGGATCCGCATTCGCCACGCGGACGGCTCGGTGACGGAGTACGGCCACATGTACGAGCGCTTCGTCGCCGTCGGCGACACGGTCACCTCCGGCCAGCGGATCGCCTCCATGGGCAGCGAGGGCCAGTCCACCGGGCCGCATCTCCACTTCGAGGTGCACATCGACGGCGGCTTCGGGTTCGGCGACAACCCGCACGACTACATGGCCGCCCGGGGCGTCGGCTTCCCCTGCTAGGGGTCTGACGCATCCCGTCCGCGGGGCGGCGCCACGCACGCACGGCGCCGCCCCGCGTTGCGGCACACCGCAGCGGCTTCGGCACGTCGCCGCGCCCGGCCGGGCGGTGAGGACCGGCCCCGCCGGAAGCCTGGGTACACACAGCGGCACACTGAGCACGCGTACTCATGTGCGGACGGGAACGCCGCGGTGGACTGGGGACATGACGACGACCCGTGACGCAGCGCCCGCCACCGCAGCCGACGACGCCTCGTCCCCCGACGACTCCTCGTCCGTCGAGCCCACCACGTCCTCCGACGCCGGCTCGTCCGACGCGCCCGTTCCGCCCGGCGAGGCCGGCGGAGCCGCGAAGGCGGCCCGAAGCCCGCAGTCGCGCGGGGACGCGCTCCTCGGCCGCGTCCTCGCCACCGTGGTGACGTTCCCGCTGGCCTACATCTGCTTCATCGTCCTGGCGATCGCCTCGATGGGCTGCGCCTCGTGCGGCGACGCGGAGGCCGCCCGCTTCCACGACTCCCTCGAACTCGCCCACGCCGTCTACCAGTGGGGACTGCTGCTGCCCGCCGCCCTGCTCGTCGCCTCCTGGCTCCTCCCGCCCCGCCGCCGGTCCGCCGACCTGCGCCTGGCCCTCGCCGCCCTGGCGCCCTTCCTGGTCGTCCTCCTCATGCTCGGGGCCCTCTCCCTCGTCGGCGCGTCGAGCTGAAGCACCGTGCGTCCGGGGCGAGTCCGCGGCCCGGTGAAGGGGAAAGCTGTGGAGGGGGCGTCGGTCCGAAGCCGGGAGGCGGCATGGCGGTGCTGGTCTGCTCGTTGTACGTGCACGGGAACGGTCAGATGATCGAGCCGGGCGGGTACCGGCTGGTGCGCTTTCCCTACGGAAGCCGGGAGTCGTACGACCGGCACGGGATGCACCAGACCCGGCAGCCCGACGGCGACGGGTCCACGTACCCGGACGAGCGGTCCGGGCTGATCTGGCCCGCGGCCGACGGCTGGGGCGACCTGGTCGCGAACATCCACTGGGAGGCCGGCGACTACACCGAGCTGCGGGACCGCTTCGTGCGCGACCCGCTCGGCCTGGCGGGCGGGGAGGACTCGACCGGCACCGATCACCGGCGGCCGTCGCCCGGGATGCAGTGCTTCACCAAGACCCATGCGATCTTCGTGCATCCCGACACCCCGCTGGGCCTGAAGGTGGCGCACAACGACGACCGGCCCCGGCGCCTGCTCCACGCGCAGTTCAAGCTCGCGATCCACGTCTGAGCGCCGGGCCCCTCCCGGTTCAGCCGGTACGGGAGCCGGTACGGGAGGCGGGTGCGGCCGTCTCCCGCGTGACGAAGCTGTAGCAGGGCAGCGGGCCGCTGACCCGGAGCACCAAGGCGTCCCGGTGCCGGGCCGCCAGGCGTTCGGCGGCGGCACGGAACGCGTCCTGCCGCTTGGCGTCGACCAGGAACGAGGTGCTGCGCACGGAGTCGGGCGCCGCCGGCCCCTCGGCCGACGCCACGGCCAGCGCCGCGAGGTCGTCCATCACCTCGCGTGCCGCGTGCCGCGCCCGGCGGTCCAGGCCGGCCGCCACCGTCTCGCCCAGCCGGATGCTCGCCTCGTAGCCGGGGTCCCGGTGCAGCTCGTCCCGTAGCCTCCGCACCTGCGGGTCCTCGCGCATCAGCGCTTCCAGCCCGTCATCGGAGACGGCCGCCTTGACGTTCAGCTCGAGCCGGCCGGCCACGCGCTCCAGCGACTCCAGGTGCCACGGCTCGGCGGCGGCGAGTCGTTCGCGGACCGTCTGCTCGTCCGGGGCGACGCTGCCGAAGCCCATCGGCAGCACCGGTCGCCCGCCGGACGCGAGCGCCAGCAGCAGGTCCCTGTGGGCCGGCAGGTCACGGCGCCGGGCGCGGAGCCCGGCGGGCGCGTCGCTGACCACGGCGGCGGTCGACCGTGCGGTGACCAGCCGCAACTCCCCGGGCGGCGAGCCCACACCGCACAGCGCGGCCGGCAGGCGGCGGCCGGGACGCACCACGCCGTACAGGTAGAGGCCCGTGCCGTCCACGGTTCAGCCCTCCCGCGTGCGTCGGCGTACACGCTGCACTGCTGCCATGGGCACCATTGTGGGAACGCGGGGGCTTGGCCCGCGCCTTCTGCTGGACCATGCGGGTCAACGGAAAGGTCACTCGCGGTCTCGGAACAATCACGGCCCTTCCGCTCGTTCTCACCGCTGCACTAGCGTGCTGTTTTTGCCCAGGCATTACTCTGGAGGCAAGGCCGCGCCGTGCGGTCATGGAGGAGTGAGATGAGGAGCAGCAACCCGGTCTTCTCGCGACGGGGACTCAGCCGAGACGGCGGTGCCGCCACCGGTTTCGCCGGCCAGCAGCAGGCCGGGAACCCGTACGCGGCCGGTCCGGCGGCGAACAACCCGTACGCGACCAACCCCTACGCGCAGCAGACCGCTGCGCCGGGACAGCCCCACCCGCAGGGCGCCCCGCCGGCCGCGCCGGCGCAGACCGGCCGGATGACGATCGACGACGTCGTCGCCCGTACCGGCATCACCCTGGGCACGGTCATCGTCACGGCCGCCGCCGCGTGGATCCTGAACGTCAGCCTCGGTGTCGCCATCGCCGCGGCGCTGATCGCGATGGTCCTGGCGTTCGTGCAGATCTTCAAGCGCAAGGCCTCGCCCGCGCTGATCCTGGGCTACGCGGCCTTCGAGGGCGTGTTCCTGGGCGCGATCAGCAACTACCTCAACAGTTATGTCGGCAACGGCGTGGCGATGCAGGCGGTGCTGGGCACCATGGCGGTCTTCGCCGCGGTGCTGTTCATGTACAAGCAGCGGATCATCCGCGTGACCCGGCGCTTCTACAAGTTCGTGATGGCGGCCGCGATCGGCTTCATCCTGCTGATGGGCGTCAACCTGCTGTTCGCCGTCTTCGCGGGCGGCGACGGCCTCGGGTTCCGCTCCGGTGGTCTCGGCATCCTGTTCGGCGTGCTCGGCGTCGTGCTCGGCGCCTGCTTCCTCGCCCTGGACTTCAAGCAGGTCGAGGACGGCATCGCCTACGGCGCGCCGCGCGAGGAGTCGTGGCTGGCCGCGTTCGGTCTGACCCTGACCCTGGTCTGGATCTACCTGGAGTTCCTGCGGCTCCTGTCCATCCTCAACAGCGACTGACCCGGCGGCCCACGGCGGCCGGACCAGACGTGGGAAGGGCCCGCGAGGCGAACGCCTCGCGGGCCCTTCCGTCTGTCCGTTCCGGGATTCGGTGCCCTTCCGGAGGGCGTGGTCACAGGTGGCGCGCGGCGCGCCTCAGGTCGTACTCGTGGACGATCGCCTTGGCGTAGCCGTAGGTGAGGTTGTGCTCCCCGCGGAGCCAGCTCACCTTTTCCTCGAAGCGGAAGAGGGACGGCCCTTCGTCGACGGTGCGGATCCACTCGGAGATCTCGCGACCGGTGCACTGCGGAATGCGGGAGAGCAGGTTCTGATGGGTCTCGGCGGAGAAGGTCTGGGACATCGGCGCCTCCGGATGCTGCCGCTTGGAGTCCTTCCCGCCACGGTGCCTGAGTGCGGGGGTATTGGCAACCGTCCGGCTCCGTGGATCGGGGGCGCACGGTTGCTCGTCCGGTGACGCGTAGGGTGGCGGCGTGCTGGATGTGACGCCCTTGACCGACGAGGTGGACCTTCTCGCGGACCGGCTGCGGGCGATGCCGCAGAGTGCGCTGCTGCGCGGCGCGGCGGCCGAGGCGCACGGCCTGGCCGCGGAGTTGGCGCGCCGCGCCCAGCTGCTGGAGTTCCCGGGCCGGGACCCGCGGCCGCTGCCGGAGGCGGGCCCGTTCGCGGCGGGCGACCAGCTGTCCGTCGCGGGCCACGACCTGGCGGTGGCGCTGGCCGACTCCGGTACGCCGGAGCAGCTCGCGGAGGTGCTGCGGCTGGTCGCCGAGGTGAGAGCGACGCTGTGACGGGAGCGGCGCGCCCCGGCTACAGCGAGGCGATGACGCGGTCGGCGAGCAGGTAGATCCGGTCGTCGCCGATCTCGAACGTCAGCGAGTACGCACCGGACACGCTGGAGCCGCCCAGCAGCAGCGGGGTGAGACCCGCGTCCAGCGCGTCGGCGAGCTGCTCGGCCGTCTCCCGGTGCCCGGGGGACATGCAGACGGTGGTGCCGTCCTCGAACGCGTAGATGTCCAGGGTGCCGAGCGGGCCGGGCCGCACGTCCAGCAGCGGCGTACGGGCGTCGGCGAGCTCGGTCAGGCGGCGCACGGTCCGCTCGTGCTCGGCGAGCGTCGGCGTGCCGGCGGCGGGGACCGGGGAGGGGCCGACGGGCTCGCCGGAGAGGGTGAAGTCCGGGTGCGAGGGGTGGCGGCGGCGGGCGGCCGCCAGTTCGGCGGCGTCGGCGCCCGCGTCGTCGGTGTCCGCGGCGAACGGGTACGGGTCGTCGTACGCGCCGTAGTCCGTGAGGCCCGGGTAGTCGTCCAGGGCACCGGTGAGAGCGGCGTCGAGGGGGCCCCCTCGGTCGTCGGTGGGGTCGTCGGTGAGGCCGTCGCCCGGTTCGGCCTGGCGGGGCACGAACAGGTCCCCGTCGCGGTCCTTGAGGCCCTCGGAGCCGTCGAGGCGTCCGTCGAGCAGGGCCTCCAGGAGGGCGCGGTCCGCCTCCGGGGAGACCTCGTACTCGGTGCCGTGCCCGGCGAGGAGCGACGCCTCGCCGTCCCGGGTCTCCTGGGCGGCCCAGAAGGCGCGCGCCTCGGCCAGCTCCCGCTCCCGCTCCTCGGCGAGTGCCTGGGCCACCGCGGTGCGGATCTCGTCGGCCGGCGCGGGGCGGGCCGCCGGCACCGTCATGGCCGTCATGGCCGCCGTGGCGGTGTCTGCGGTGGCGCGGGCCGCGACCGCCGCGTCCAGGCGGCCGCCCAGGTCGGCGAGTTCGCGGTGCAGACCACGCAGCAGGAGGAGGGCGGCGCCGCCCAGCGCGATGGCCAGGACCGCGGCCGCCAGCAGGATGAGGGATATGGCGCTCACTGAGGTACTCCCGGTTCCGTTTCGGTCTCCCGAATTCCTACCGCAGTTTCTCGGTAAGACTTGCACGACCGTAGTGCAAAGCGCCATCAATGGGACAGATGGAAATGCACGGCGGTCCGGGATCTACGTTCGTGACCAGGAAGAACGCAGCGCCCCCAGGGGATATATCACATCCTGAGGGCGCTTCGAACTCGTCCGGACGGAGAAAGTGAGACGGGCAACAATTCCGATCTGTTCGATTGCATTTCCCTGCCGAAAGTGACCGGCAGGTGACGCTCGGCTCAAATTCTCGCCCGTTCGGCCGGTGTGATCGGGAAAGCGCTCAGCTGAGCCGTTCCAGCACCATCGCCATGCCCTGACCGCCGCCGACGCACATGGTCTCCAGGCCGAACTGCTTGTCGTGCCACTGCAGGGAGTTGAGGAGCGTGCCGGTGATGCGGGCGCCCGTCATGCCGAACGGGTGGCCGACGGCGATGGCGCCGCCGTTGACGTTCAGCCGGTCCAGGTCGATGCCGAGGTCCTGGTAGGACGGGATGACCTGCGCGGCGAACGCCTCGTTGATCTCGACCAGGTCGATGTCGCCGATCGTCATCCCGGCCCGCGCGAGGGCCTGCTTCGACGCCTCCACGGGGCCGAGGCCCATGATCTCCGGCGACAGCCCGGACACGCCCGTCGACACGACGCGGGCCAGCGGCGTGACGCCCAGCTCGCGGGCCTTGGTGTCCGACATGATCACCAGGGCGGCGGCGCCGTCGTTGAGGGCGCAGCAGTTTCCGGCGGTGACCCGGCCGTCGGGGCGGAACACCGGCTTCAGCCCTTCGACGCCCTCCAGCGTCACGCCCGCGCGCGGACCGTCGTCCTTCGCCACGACGGTGCCGTCCGGCAGCGTGACGGGAGTGATCTCGCGCTCCCAGAAGCCGTCCGCGAGTGCCTTCTCCGCGAGGTTCTGCGACCGCACGCCGAACTCGTCCATCTCGCGCCGCGAGATGCCCTTGTGCCGGGCGAGGTTCTCGGCGGTCTGGCCCATCGCGACGTAGATGTCGGGGACCTTCCCGTCCTCGCGCGGGTCGGTCCACGCCTCGGCGCCGTTCTCCGCCCGGTCCGCCGTACGGGCCTCCGCGTCCGCGAACAGCGGGTTGTGGGTGCCGGGCATGCCGTCCGACGAACCGTTCGCGAACCGCGACACGGTCTCGACGCCGGCCGACACGAACACGTCGCCCTCGCCGGCCTTGATGGCGTGCATCGCCATCCGGGTCGTCTGCAGCGAGGACGAGCAGTAACGGGTGACGGTGCAGCCCGGAAGGTGGTCCATGCCGAGCTGCACGGCCACCACGCGGCCCAGGTTGTGGCCCTGCTCGCCGCCGGGAAGACCGCAGCCGAGCATCAGGTCGTCGATCTGCGTCGGGTCCAGCTGCGGAACCTTCGCCAGGGCGGCCTTGACGATGTCCGCGGTCAGGTCGTCCGGGCGCACGTCCTTCAGCGAGCCCTTGACGGCACGGCCGATCGGCGAACGGGCGGCGGAGACGATCACGGCTTCGGGCATCACGGGCTCCCTCGGGGCGGCGTGGACGGGCGGGTCTGTCACGTGAAGCTACCCGCACGTAGGGGGCGGGTCACGGCTCCCACGGTGTGACGCGGACCTCTTTCCTAAGCGTACGCTTTCCCGTCCGGGTGCCTGCCGACGTCTCCCGTCCGCGTGCTCCTGCCCGCCGCAGGGTGCGCGATCCGGGCGGGGGCGTCCCGCGGCGCCGGACGAGGGCGCGGGGCCGGTGGAGGCCGCCGTGCGCGGGCGGGTGCCGTCCGCGGGTGTGGTGGGAGCCGCCCCCGCCGGACCTGTCCGCACCCGGAGCCGGCCCCCGCCTCGCGGTCGCGGAGGCGTGCTCTTCGGGTTCCGCCGCTGCCCGGGTTTCCGCGCCGAGTGCCGAGTGAGGCGGGTGCGCGCGGGGCAGGGGATGCGCCGCGCGTGCGGGCCGTCCGGCCAGGCGGTCCGCCGGTTCGAGCCGCGCGCGGCCGTTCGCCGGCCGTGGCGGGAAGCTGCGGTCCTGCGCCGCGCTCGAAGCCGGGGCCGTGCCGCGATCCCGCCGGCCTGGCGGCGCGCGCCCGTCGAGGCGGGGTGTGGGAGGCGGGCGCGGCCCTGTCGCTGCCCGGTCCGCCACGGCCTGCCGGTGGCGGACCGGCCCCCGACGGAGGGGTGCCGGCCGGTGGCGGTCCTGCGGTGTCCACGTCCCCGAAGGGCGTGGCCCGGGTCCGGGCCGGGGCCCGGCCGGGGGCTCGGGAGGCGCCGCCGCGTGGGCCGGACGCGTGCGTCAGCGCGCGTCGGCGTCCGCGGGGCGGGCCGGTTCCCGGTCCTCCGCGGGAGGCAGGCGCCGCCGGCGGCGGTGCTTGAGCAGAGCCCACGGTCCGCGCACGGAGGCGACCTCCGTGCCGCCCTCGGCCGCGGCCTCCGCGGCCGCGCGGGCCACCGGCAGGATGCCCTCGCGGCGGCGCGCGTCGGGCCGTTCCTCCTCCGTCGGCCACAGGCCCAGCGTCGCGCACACGGTCGGCAGTATCGCCATCGCGGCGGTCGCGTACCCCTCCGCCGAGGGGTGGTAGTTGTCGGGGCTGAACAGCTCCCGGGGGTTGGCCTGGAACTCCGGCCCCAGCAGCTCGCCCAGGGAGACCGTGCGGCCGCCCTCCTCCACCACCGCGATGGTCTGCGCGGCGGCGAGCTGACGACTCAGCCGCCGTGCGATCCAGCGCAGTGGCTGAGCGACGGGCTCGATCGTGCCGAGGTCGGGGCAGGTGCCCACGACGACCTCGCAGCCCGCGGTGCGCAGCCGGGCGACCGCGTCGGAGAGCAGGCGCACGGACCGTGCGGGCGGCATCCGGTGCGTGACGTCGTTGGCGCCGATCATCACCACGCACACGTCGGGTGCGCCGTCGCGTTGGCCGAGCAGCATGGTGACCTGGCGTTCCAGGTCGTCGGACTGTGCACCGGGCAGCGCGACGTTCCGGAACTCGACCGGCCGTTCGGCGACCGCCGCCAGTGCGGAGGCCAGCAGTGCGCCGGGCGTCTGGCGGGGGCGGTGCACGCCCTGGCCGGCGGCAGTGGAGTCGCCGAGCATGGCCAGCCGGAGCGGACGGACGTGCGGGTCGTCGAGTGCCGCGAGGCCGCCGAGCCCGCGGGTCCGGTGCCGGGCGGCGTACGCTGCTCCGTAGAGGCCGTCCGCCACGGGTGGCGAGTCGTCGGAGCCGCCCACCCGGCGTTTGGCGATCTGGGCCTCGGTGAACAGCAGACCTACGGCCGCGCCCCCGATCAGTCCGAGGCCCCCGCTGCCGTACGCGGCAGCGGTTGCGATCCGGCGCGCCACTCTGGCGGTCGCCGCCTTCGACATCGGCATGGTGGTGGTCCGCCTCCCAGTGTTTCGATACGTGACGAGCGGGCGGTGCGTTCAGTTCCGCCGAGCTCCTTCCTCAACACTGTGTTGCCCCGCGTAGCCCTCCGTGATACGCGCCCCGGGCGTGCGCGTGGTGCGCAATAGGGTGTCGACACGGGTAGAGAGGTGGCGGCAACCGCTGGATTCACCTGGGGGCGAACCCCCCGAAAACCTGACAAGGGTCAACCCCCGAGAGGCGTGGAGAACAGGTGCAGTATCACGAGTCGATGATCGATCTTGTCGGCAACACCCCGCTGCTCAAGCTGAACAGCGTCACGAAGGGCCTGCGGGCGACCGTGCTGGCGAAGGTCGAGTACTTCAACCCCGGCGGCTCGGTGAAGGACCGCATCGCCGTGCGCATGATCGAGGCGGCGGAGCGCAGCGGCGCCCTGCAGCCCGGCGGGGTGATCGTCGAGCCCACCTCGGGCAACACCGGCGTCGGCCTGGCGATCGTGGCCCAGCAGAAGGGCTACCGCTGCATCTTCGTCTGCCCGGACAAGGTGTCGCTGGACAAGATCAACGTGTTGCGCGCGTACGGCGCCGAGGTGGTCGTCTGCCCGACGGCGGTGGACCCCGAGCACCCCGACTCGTACTACAACGTGTCCGACCGTCTGGTGCGCGAGACGCCCGGCGCCTGGAAGCCGGACCAGTACAGCAACACGGACAACCCGCGGTCGCACTACGAGACCACCGGCCCGGAGCTGTGGAAGCAGACCGACGGGCGGATCACGCACTTCGTGACCGGCATCGGCACGGGCGGCACGATCTCGGGCACCGGGCGCTACCTCAAGGACGCCAGCGAGGGGAAGGTCCGCGTCGTCGGTGCCGACCCGGAGGGTTCGGTCTACAGCGGCGGTTCCGGGCGCCCCTACCTGGTGGAGGGCGTCGGCGAGGACTTCTGGCCGGACGCCTACGACCGTGAGGTCGCGGACGAGATCGTCGCCGTCTCCGACAAGGACTCCTTCCAGATGACGCGCCGCCTCGCCCGCGAGGAGGGCCTGCTGGTCGGCGGCTCGTGCGGCATGGCCGTCGTGGCCGCGCTGCGGGTCGCCGAACGGCTCGGGGAGGACGACGTCGTGGTGGTGCTGCTGCCGGACGGCGGCCGCGGCTACCTCAGCAAGATCTTCAACGACGAGTGGATGAACGACTACGGCTTCCTGGAGGAGGGCGAGTCCGCCGCGGGGCGGGTCGGCGACGTGCTGCGCTTCAAGGAGGGGCCGATCCCGTCGCTCGTCCACATGCACCCGGAGGAGACCGTCGGCGAGGCGATCGAGGTGCTGCGTGAGTACGGCGTCTCGCAGATGCCGGTGGTCAAGCCGGGCGCCGGTCACCCGGACGTGATGGCCGCCGAGGTCGTCGGCTCGGTCGTCGAGCGGGAACTGCTGGACGCGCTGTTCGCGCAGCGGGCGTCGCTGGGCGAACCGCTGGAGAAGCACATGAGCCCGCCGCTGCCCCAGGTGGGCTCCGGGGAGAGCGTCGGGGACCTGATGGCGGTGCTGGAGGGCGCGGACGCGTCGCTCGTCCTGGAGGACGGGAAGCCGACGGGCGTCCTGAGCCGGCAGGACCTGCTGGCGTTCCTGGCGCGCGACAAGTAGCGCTGCGGGCCGCCCCCGCCGCCGGGGGCGGCCCTGAAGTTCCGGGGGCGGCCCTGAAGTTCCGGGGGCCGTGCACGGCCCGCGCGGGCCGGTGCGGAGCCGGCCCGTCAGCCCCAGTCGTCGGCGTCCGCGTCGCGGGAGCCGCGACGGCCGAAGACGTCACGCGCCGCCTGGACGGCGTTGACCGCGACGACGCCGGTCCAGCACACGAGGAGCCCGGCCAGGCCGGCGTTGACGACGGCGATGGCCGAGAGGGGGACCGCCAGCACCAGGGAGGTGACGGCCAGCCACAGCCGCGGACCGAGGCCGTCGGGGTATGAGGGGGACGCCGAGGACAGCGCCCCGCCGCGCACCCCCGCCCCGTGGCCGCGGGCGACCTCCATCTGCCGTTCCGCGAGCTGGCGCCGCACGCGGCGTTCCACCGCGCCGTCCAGCTTCGCCAGGAAGCTCTCCACCAGCTCGTCCTCGTACTCGGGACCCAGCTCCTTGCGTGTCTGCAAGGTCGCGTCGAGGTCCTTCCGCAGCTCACCGCCGCTGCCGGCCATGCTCTCCATGGCGTTCACGGTACGGAGCGCGCGGGCGCCGCACACTGGGGCCAGCCCCCCATTCGGGCGGGGGACACGCCCCCGCTTGCCCGGTCTGCATAGAGTCATGCAGAGTCGTCAGGTGATGAATGGTGACCAGGGGGCTGCGGGGAACGGCGTCCCGGCGAGCGGGCGGCTGCAGCAGCTCTTCGAGGGGCGGCGGCTCACTCCGACGCAGCGCCGGATCGCGCACTGCATGGTGCGGCGCGCGGCCGACGCGCCGTTCCTGTCCAGCGTGGAGCTGGCCGAGCTGGCGGGCGTCAGCCAGCCGTCGGTGACGCGGTTCGCGGTGGCCCTCGGCTTCGACGGCTACCCCGCCCTGCGCCGCCACCTGCGGGAGGTGCCCGCCACCGCGCCGGCCCCCGGGGAGGGCGAGGCCGCGCCGCCGAACGCGTACCAGCAGGCCGTGCGGGCGGAGATCGACAACCTCCGGCACCTCGCCGAACTGCTGGCCGACCCGGAGCCGGTCGAGCGGGCGGGACGGCTGCTCGCCTCCTCGCCCACGCTGCCGGTCCTCGGGCTGCGCGCCGCCTCCGCGCAGGCGCGCGGCTTCGCGTACTTCGCCGCCAAGGTCCATCCGGACGTGCGGCTGCTGGACGAGAGCGGCTCGATGCTGTCCGACCGGCTGGAGGCGGCGGCACGCGCCGGGGCGAACGTGCTGCTGTGCTTCGCCCTGCCGCGCCACCCGCGGGAACTGGCGGACGCGCTGGAGCAGGCGCGGGGCGCCGGGCTGCGCGTGATCACTGTCGCGGACAGCGCGTTCGCCCCCGTCGCCGGCCCGGACGACCTGCTGCTGCCCGCCGCCGTCGGCACCGGGCTGGCCTTCGACACCGCCTGCGCCCCGATGCTGCTGGGCCGGGTGCTGCTGGAGGCGATGTGCGACGGCCTGCCCGACGCGCAGGCCCGCCTGGAGGAGTTCGACGCCCGCGCGGCGGCGCGCGGGCTCTTCCTCGACTGAGCCCGCGCGGCCGCCCCGCGACGTCAGCGCGGATCGCGTCCCAGGAACGCCACCAGCCGGTCGCCCGGGTCCGCCCGCGCCGGAACCGCCACCGGCAGGGCGAACAGCGGGTACCGTTCGGCCGGTTCCGGGACGAGCCCGCGGGCCGCGCGCAGCAGCGCGGCCGCCAGGGCGGGCGGTATCGGGCGCGGCAGTCCGGTCGCGCGGCCGATGTCCCAGCCGTGCACGGCGACCTCCAGCGCGCCCGCCGCCGCGAGGGCGGCGCTCTCCAGCGGCCACCCGTCCACCGTGACCACCGCCCGCCCGCGCCGCCCCCGCCCCGGCGCGCGCGCCGCGCAGGCGCTCAGCAGCCGGGAGGCGTGCAGACGGAACGCCGCCACCGGGTCGCCGCACGCCTCGGCGGCCGGCAGCAGGCCCACACGTCCCGCCGCGGTGCCCTCGTGCAGCGCGGCCAGCGAGTCGTTCGCGTGGCCCAGCAGCGCCGCGAGGTCCCAGCCGCGGCAGGGCGTCGGCCGGGACAGCAGCGCCGGGGTCACCTGGCGCACGCTGCACAGCGCGTACCCGACGGCCCGTTCCAGCAGTTCCGCGCTCTCCGTCTCCTCTCCCCGCCCGACCATGACCGGCCGTCAGCGGCCTTCGCCGGGCACCTGGATGAACTGGAGGAAGTTGCCGTCCGGGTCGGTGACGGTGGAGAACCACACCCCGTCGCCGACGTCCTCCACGGGGCGGACCCACGTCACGCCGAGGGTGTTCAGGTGCGTCTCGGCGGCGCGGATGTCGGTGACGGTGAGGTTGACCATGTGCCGGCCGGGCTCGGCCGGCTTGCCCTCGATGTCGTCCCGTCCGTCGAACCCGACGTACATGCCGCCCGCCACGAGCAGCATGTGCTCCTGCCACACCGCGCCGAGCGGCTCCAGCGCCGCCCGGTACCACGCCACGAGCCGGTCCGGGTCGGTGCTGGCGATCAGCACGCCGCTGGTGCCGAGGACGTCCTTCGTCGCTGCCATGGTGGGGCTCCCTCCGGGGTCGGTACGGTCCGCGCTCGCGCACCGTGCTCATCCGTACCGACCCCCGGGGGGCCCGGAAATCATCGGCCGAGGCCGACTCCGTCGCTCTTCGCCCCGTCGCCGGTTCCGTCGTCGGACGTCCCGTCGGAGGCGGAGGCGCGCAGCACCAGCTTGTTCACGACCCACAGCGCGATGCCGAGGGCCACCAGCACGCCCGCCCGGACGTAGACACCGGTGTCGCGGTCGGCCAGCGGGCTGGCCAGCACCAGCGCGGTGACCGCGCCGACGACCGGCAGCACGGTCGGGGTGCGGAAGTGGTGGTGCGCGACGCGGTCCTTGCGCAGCACCAGCACCGCCACGTTCACCACGAAGAACACGCACAGCAGCAGGAACGAGGTGGTGTCGCCCAGGCCGCCGATCTCCCCCGTCGACACCAGGCCGACGGCGATCAGGGACACGAAGACGATGCCCACCACGGGCGTGCGGCGGGAGGGCAGCACGCGGCCCATGCCGCGCGGGATGACGCGCTCGTTGGCCATGCCGTAGACGAGGCGGGACGCCATCATGATGTTGATCAGGGCGGAGTTGGTCACCGCGAAGAGCGCGATCAGCGCGAACAGCTTGGGCGGGAAGTCCAGCCCGCCGGCCTCGACCACCTCCAGCAGCGGCCCGGACGACGACTCCAGCCTCTGCGGTGTCACCAGCAGCGAGGAGACCAGCGCGACCAGGATGTAGATCGTGCCGGTGAGGGCCACGCCGAGGAACAGCGCCTTCGGGAACGTACGGGAGGGCCTGCGGGTCTCCTCGGCCATGTTCACCGAGTCCTCGAAGCCGACGAAGGCGAAGAACGCCAGCGCCGTCGCGCCCAGCACGCCGCTCACCACGGCCTGGCCCGTGCCCGTGTCGATCTCGGTCAGCCGCGAGGGCTCGCCGTCGCCCGACAGCACCGCCCACACGCCGATCGCGAGGATGACGGCCAGGCCCGTCAGCTCGACCACGGTCAGCACCACGTTGGTCTTCACCGACTCCGACACGCCGCGCAGCGTCAGCGCCGCGAGCGCGAGCACGAACAGGATCGCGATGAGCGTCGGCGGGATGTCCACGAACGCCTGGAGGTAGTCGCCGCTGAACGCGCGCGCCGCCGCGCTCGCCGAGGACAGGCCCGACGCCATCACCATGAACGCCACGATGAACGTCAGGAACGGCACCCGGAACGCCTTCTGCGTGTACAGTGCCGCGCCCGCCGCCCGCGGGTACTTGCCGACCAGTTCCGCGTACGAGGCGGCGGTCAGCAGCGCCACCACGAAGCTGATCGCGTACGGCAGCCACAGCGCGCCGCCGACGCGTCCGGCGATCTCGCCGGTCGTCGCGTAGATGCCGGTGCCCAGGATGTCGCCGACGACGAACAGGACGAGCAGCTTCGGTCCGATCGCACGCTTCAGCGGCGTACGGCCCTCGTCCTCTGCGCCGTCGGCGGCACCCGGCCCGTCTGCATGGGGTTGATTCGCCATGGCCGGAAGGGTTCCCCGGCGCTCGCAGAGAATGCTCCCTCAGCGCCGCCCTGCGGTGGCGGGGGCCCGTCGGGCGGGACCTGCGCTCCGGACGGTGCGGAGGCCGACGTTCAGAGCAGGGCGTCGCGGTGGGGGCCGCCGGACTCGGCGACGAGGTCGTCGAGGGACTGCGGCTCGCGGACGGTGCGGAAGCGCACCGCGTCGCCCTCGGCGACGAAGCCGTGGACTCCGGGCCGGGGGAGCGAGTTGTAGCCGAACGGGTTGGAGAAGTAGTACGCCCCGGTGTCCAGCAGGGCCGCGTGGTCCCCGGCGGCCAGCAGCGGCAGGTCGCGGCCCTTGGCGACCAGGTCACCCGCGAAACAGCAGGGACCGGCGACGTCCTGGGTGACCTCCGGGCCCTCCTTGGGCAGCCCCTTGGCGTCGTAGGCCGCCACCCGGATCGGCCAGGCGTCGGGCGCGAACACCGTGCGCACGGCGACCTGCGCGCCCGCGTGCGTCACGGCGATGGGGCGCCCGCCCGCGGACTTGGCGTACTCGACCCGCGCCACGATCACGCCCGCCTTGGCGAGCAGCGACCGCCCGAATTCGGTGACCAGCCCGTAGCGGCCGTCGAAGAGACCGGGGACCTGAGCGGCCAGCAGCCGCGCGTAGTCCGCGTAGCCGGGCGTGACCTCGTCCGTGGCGAAGTTGACCGGCAGGCCGCCGCCGATGTCCAGCACGGTGATCTGCTGCCGTCCGACGGCCGCGTTGATCTCCTCCGCCAGCTCGTACGTCGCCCGGACCCCGGCCGCCATGTCGGCCAACGGCATGCCCTGCGAGCCGACGTGGCAGTGCAGCCGCGTCAGCCAGGGGCGGGCCCGGTACGCGTCGACGACCCAGGCCCGCGCCCCCTCGTCGCGCAGCGCGATGCCGAACTTCGAGGTGGCCGTCGCGGTGCTCATGGCGTCGATGGCGCCGCCGCCGATCTGCGGGTTGATGCGCACGCCGATCGCCTCCTCGCCGGCCGCGCGCGCCCCGCGCGGGCCGCCGGAGAGGAGGTCGTCGAGGCGGGCCAGTTCCTCCGGATTGTCGGCGTTCAGGGCGATGCCCAGGTCCAGGGCCTCGCGCAGTTCGGCGGTGGTCTTGGCCGGGCTGTCCAGCACCGTGCGGCAGGCCGGCACCCCGGCGGCGCGGGCGAGGGCCAGCTCGCCGGGGCTGGCCACCTCGGCGCCGATGCCGCAGTCGTCGAGCAGCCGCAGCACCGGCACCAGCGAGCCCGCCTTCACGGCGAAGGTGTGCAGCACGCGCTGGCCCTCGGCGGCCACCTCGGCGAAGGCCGCGTGCAGGGCTGCGGCGGTCTCCCGGATCGTCGTGAGGTCGAGCAGCGCGGCGACCGGCAGCCGGTCGCCGTCGATCAGGCCGTCCGCCACGGCGGCGCGTACGGCCAGGTCACGGCGGTGGGCGAGGGTCCGGGACGGAGCGGGTGCGGGAGGGCCTGCGGGTTCCATGACTCCCAGCCTGTCATTCCCGCCCGGGGAATCCGACGGTGGTTGTTGACTGAAAATATTCACTCCGTAGGGTGTATGAATAGATGGATGCTCCGCGCCGGACACTCGGGGACACCCGGGCCGGCCGGAGCGGGACGACACCGACCCACGCACACCGACGGACCACCGACCAGGGAGGCAGCGTCATGGCAGGACCCCGACCCGTACGGGCGCCGCGCGGCACCGAGCTGACCACACGGGGCTGGCAGCAGGAGGCCGCCCTGCGGATGCTCCAGAACAACCTCGACCCCGAGGTCGCCGAGCACCCCGACAAGCTGGTCGTCTACGGCGGTACGGGCAAGGCCGCCCGCGACTGGCGGTCCTTCGACGCGATGGTCCGCACGCTGCAGACCCTCAAGGCCGACGAGACGATGCTCGTCCAGTCCGGCCGCCCGGTCGGCGTCATGCAGACCCACGAGTGGGCGCCGCGCGTGCTGCTCGCCAACTCCAACCTGGTCGGCGACTGGGCGAACTGGGAGGAGTTCCGGCGCCTGGAACAGCTCGGCCTGACCATGTACGGCCAGATGACCGCCGGTTCCTGGATCTACATCGGCACCCAGGGCATCCTGCAGGGCACCTACGAGACCTTCTCCGCCGTCGCCGCCCGGAAGTTCGGCGGCACGCTCGCCGGCACCCTCACCCTCACCGCCGGCCTCGGCGGCATGGGTGGCGCCCAGCCGCTCGCCGTGACGATGAACGACGGCGTGGTCATCTGCGTCGAGTGCGACCCCTCGCGGATCGAGCGGCGCATCGAGCACGGCTACCTGGACGTGCGCGCCGACTCGCTCGAACACGCCCTCCAGCTCGCCACCGAGGCGCGGGACGCCCGCCGCCCGCTGTCCGTCGGCCTGCTCGGCAACGCCGCCGAGGTCCTGCCCCGGATGCTGGAGAGGGACGCCCCCATCGACATCGTCACCGACCAGACCTCCGCCCACGACCCGCTCGCCTACCTGCCCGTCGGCGTCGACTTCGCCGACATGGCCGACTACGCGGCGGAGAAGCCCGCCGAGTTCACGCAGCGTGCGCAGGAGTCGATGGCCCGGCACGTCGAGGCGATGGTCGGCTTCATGGACGCCGGCGCGGAGGTCTTCGACTACGGCAACTCGATCCGCGGCGAGGCCCGGACGGCGGGCTACACGCGCGCCTTCGACTTCCCCGGCTTCGTCCCCGCCTACATCCGGCCGCTGTTCTGCGAGGGCAAGGGCCCCTTCCGCTGGGCCGCGCTCTCCGGCGACCCCAAGGACATCGCGGCCACCGACAAGGCGATCCTCGACCTCTTCCCCGAGAACGAGTCGCTGGCCCGCTGGATCCGGATGGCCGGCGAACGCGTCCGCTTCCAGGGCCTGCCCGCCCGTATCTGCTGGCTCGGCTACGGCGAACGCGACCGCGCGGGCGAACGCTTCAACGACATGGTGGCCAGCGGCGAGATCTCCGCACCGCTGGCGCTCGGCCGCGACCACCTCGACTGCGGCTCGGTGGCCTCCCCGTACCGCGAGACCGAGTCGATGCTCGACGGGTCCGACGCCATCGCCGACTGGCCGCTGCTCAACGCCATGGTCAACGTGTCCTCCGGTGCGTCCTGGGTGTCGCTCCACCACGGCGGCGGCGTCGGCATGGGCCGGTCGATCCACGCCGGGCAGGTGACCGTCGCCGACGGCACCGCACTGGCCGGCGAGAAGCTGCGCCGCGTCCTGACGAACGACCCGGGGATGGGCGTCATCCGCCACGTCGACGCGGGCTACGAGCGCGCCGACGCCGTCGCGGCGGAGCGCGGCGTCCGCGTCCCCATGCGCGAGGGTGACGACGCGTGACCGTCCACGACCAGGCGGGACGGCCGTCCTTCCAGGAGATGTGGCGGGACCTCGCACCCGTCGGCCGGGACACGGCGACGCGCGGCTACCGGCGC
The DNA here is from genome assembly GCF_031845485.1 of Streptomyces hazeniae. Classification (NCBI taxonomy): domain Bacteria; kingdom Bacillati; phylum Actinomycetota; class Actinomycetes; order Kitasatosporales; family Streptomycetaceae; genus Streptomyces; species Streptomyces hazeniae. The sequence goes on along the minus strand of NZ_JAVREQ010000028.1, from coordinate 26,139 downwards.
TACGCCTGGACGGGCGCCGACGCCGACTGCCGTGCCTGGTTCCGGGAGCAGGCCGAGTCCCGGGGGCTGACCTACGAGCTGGACCGCAACGGCAACCAGTGGGCCTGGCTCGGCGACCCCACGGCCGGCGACGCCGTCGTCACCGGCTCGCATCTGGACTCCGTGCCGGACGGCGGCGCCTTCGACGGCCCGCTGGGCGTCGTGTCGTCCTTCGCCGCGCTCGACGAGCTGCGCGCCCGCGGCGCGCGGCCGAGCAGACCGCTCGCCGTCACCAACTTCGGCGACGAGGAGGGCGCCCGCTTCGGCCTGGCCTGCGTCGGCTCCCGCCTCGCCGCCGGGCAGCTCGCCGTCGAGAAGGCGCACGCGCTGCGCGACGCCGACGGCGTGACGCTGCCGCAGGCGATGGAGCGCGCCGGGTACGACCCGGACGCCATCGGCCCCGACCCCGAACGCCTCGCCCGCATCGGCGCGTTCGTCGAGCTGCACGTCGAGCAGGGCCGCGCCCTGGCCGACACGCCGCACCCGGTGGGCGTCGCGTCCGCGATCTGGCCGCACGGCCGCTGGCGTTTCGACTTCCACGGCGAGGCCAACCACGCGGGCACGACCCGCCTGGACGACCGCCGGGACCCGATGCTCACGTACGCCAACACCGTCCTCGCCGCCCGCAAGAAGGCGCGGCTCGCCGGTGCCCTGGCCACCTTCGGCAAGGTCGCCGTCGAGCCGAACGGCGTCAACGCCATCCCCTCGCTGGTGCGCGGCTGGCTGGACTCCCGCGCCGCCGACGAGGACACCCTCGCCACCGTCGTCGCCCGGATCGAGCAGGCCGCGACCGAGCGCGGCGGCCGCGACGGCGTGCGGGTGAGCGTCACCCGGGAGTCGTTCACCCCGGTCGTGGAGTTCGCGCACGCCCTGCGCGACCGGCTTGGGGCACGCCTCGGCGGGGTACCGGTGCTCCCCACGGGCGCCGGACACGACGCGGGAATCCTCTCCGCCGCCGTGCCGACCGCCATGCTGTACGTACGGAACCCGACCGGCGTCTCGCACTCGCCGGCCGAGTTCGCGGAGGAGGACGACTGCGTGGCCGGAGTGACCGCACTCGCCGACGTACTGGAGGATCTCGCGTGCCAGCCGACAACCAGCCGGTGACGACGACGTACTGGGCCGAGTACGCCTGGCTCGACGGCACCGTCGAGCCCGGCGTCGCCCTCGACGTGAGTGCCGACGGCCGCATCCTGGCCGTCGGCACCGGCGTCACCGCGCCGCCGCCCGGCGCCGAGCCGCTGCGCGGCCTCACGATCCCCGGCCTCGCCAACGCCCACAGCCACGCCTTCCACCGCGCACTGCGCGGCACCGTCCAGGTCGGGTCCGGCACCTTCTGGACCTGGCGGGAGACCATGTACCAGGTCGCCTCGCGGCTCACCCCCGAGTCGTACTTCGCGCTGGCCCGCGCCGTGTACGCGGAGATGGCGCTGGCCGGCATCACCTGCGTCGGCGAGTTCCACTACCTGCACCACGACCGCGACGGCCGGCCCTACGGCGACCCGAACGCGATGGGCGGGGCGCTGATCGCGGCGGCGGCGGAGGCCGGCATCCGGCTGACCCTCCTGGACACCTGCTACCTCTCGTCCGGCTTCGGCCGGGAGCCGGAGCGACACCAGCTCCGCTTCTCCGACGGCACCGCCGAGGCGTGGGCGGAACGGGCGGGACGCCTGCGCGCCGACGAGGACGGCACCGTGCGCCTCGGGGCCGCCGTGCACTCCGTGCGCGCCGTCCCCGCGCGGGAACTGGGCACCGTCGCGCAGTGGGCGGAGGAGCGGCAGGCGCCGCTGCACGTCCACCTCTCCGAACAGCCCGCCGAGAACGAGGCGTGCCGCGAGGCGCACGGCTGCACCCCCACCGAACTGCTCGCCGAGCACGGGGTCACCGGCCCGCGCACGACGGCCGTGCACGCCACACACCTCACCGACGGCGACATCGCCCTGCTCGGCGGCTCGTCGACCGGCGTGTGCATGTGCCCCACGACGGAGCGGGACCTCGCCGACGGCATCGGCCCGGCGGCGGCCGTGCGGCGCGCCGGCAGCCCCCTCTCGCTGGGCAGCGACAGCCACGCCGTCATCGACCTGCTGGAGGAGGCCCGCGCGATGGAGCTGGACGAACGCCTCCGCACGCGCAGCCGCGGCCACTGGACGGCGGCGCAGCTGCTGCGGGCGGCGACCGAGGACGGCCACCGGGCGCTGGGCTGGCCGCAGACGGGCAGGCTGGAGGCCGGGATGCTCGCGGACTTCACCACCGTGGCCCTGGACTCCGTGCGGACGGCCGGGCCCGCGGCCCGGATGGCGACCGAGGCGGTGCTCTTCGCGGCGACGGCGGCCGACGTGCGGCACACGGTCGTCAACGGCACGCACGTCGTCCGGGACGGCGTCCACACGACGGTCCCGGACGTCCCCGGAGCGCTGGCCGACGCCATCGCGGCGGTCCACATGTGACCGAGCGGTCACCTCACGCCACTCCCGCCCCGCGACCCCGCCCACCCCGCCACGCCGCAGAAGCCCAGGAAGCCCAGGAAGCCCAGGGAAAGCCCCCATGACCAAGAGCACCCTCATCCGCAACATCGGCACCCTCGTCACCAACGACCCCACCCTCGGGGAGGGCCCCCTCGGCGTGATCGAGGGGGCGGCCCTCGTCCTCGACGGGGACCGCGTCGCCTGGGCGGGACCGGGCGCCGACGCCCCCGCGACCGACGAGGCCCACGACGCCGAGGGGCGCGCCGTCCTCCCCGGCTTCGTCGACTCCCACTCGCACCTGGTCTTCGCCGGCGACCGCACCCGCGAGTTCGCCGCGCGCATGTCGGGCCGCCCCTACACCGCCGGCGGCATCCGCAGCACGGTCGCCGCGACCCGGGCCGCCTCCGACGCCGAGCTGGGCGCCAACCTGGCCCGCTACCTGCACGAGGCGCTGCGCCAGGGCACCACCACGCAGGAGACCAAGTCCGGCTACGGCCTCACCCCCGAGCAGGAGGCCCGCGCGCTGCGCATCGCGGGGGAGCACACCGACGAGGTGACCTACCTCGGCGCGCACATCGTCGCGCCGGAGTTCGCCGACGACCCGGCCGGATACGTCGCGCAGGTCACCGGCCCGATGCTGGACGCCTGCGCCCCGCACGCCCGCTGGGTGGACGTGTTCTGCGAGCAGGGCGCGTTCGACGGCGACCAGGCCCGCGCCATCCTCACCGCCGGCCGGGCGAAGGGCCTCACCCCGCGCATCCACGCCAACCAGCTCTCGTACGGTCCGGGGGTGCAGCTCGGCGTCGAGCTGGGCGCGGCCTCCGCCGACCACTGCACGCACCTCACCGACGCCGACGTGGACGCCCTGGCCCAGGGGGACACCGTCGCCACGCTGCTGCCGGGCTGCGAGTTCTCAACCCGCGCCGTCTACCCGGACGCCCGGCGGCTGCTCGACGCGGGCGCGACCGTGGCGCTGTCCACGGACTGCAACCCGGGGTCGTCGTTCACCTCGTCCATGCCGTTCTGCATCGCGGTCGCGGTGCGGGAGATGGGTATGACGCCGGACGAGGCCGTGTGGGGCGCCACCGCGGGAGGAGCCCGCGCCCTGCGCCGCGAGGACGTGGGCCGGCTGTCGCCGGGCGCGTACGCCGACCTGCTCCTGCTCGACGCCCCCTCCCACGTCCACCTGGCGTACCGTCCGGGCGTTCCCCTCACCGCCGCCGTGTGGCGCCGCGGCGTCCGCGAAGTCTGACCGTCCGGCCGCCCGCCCCACCGAGCGGCTCGTCACCTCGTGATCAGGAAGGTGCCCGTGTTCGCACTGCCGCTCGGCGACGACGCTCAGCTCCGCCCCCTGGAGCCCTCGCACGCCGAAGAGTTCCTCGCCCACATCGACAGAGCCCGCCCGCACGTCGACCCGTGGATACCCTGGGCGACGTTCAGCACCGACCTGGCCTCCGCCACGGCCGTCCTCCAGCGCTACGCCGACCGCCAGGCCCAGGACGCGGCCCGGATCTACGGGGTGTGGCTGGACGGCACGCTGGTCGGCGGCGTCATGTTCACGAAGTTCGACGCCGCCGAGGGGGTGTGCGAGGTCGGCTGCTGGCTGGAGGCGGACGGGGCCGGCCGGGGGCTGGTGACCCGGGCGTGCCGGGCACTGATCGACTGGGCGTTCACGAAGCGCGGCATGAGCCGGGTCGAATGGTGGGTCGCGACGGGCAACGACCGCAGCATCGACGTCGCCCGCCGGCTCGGCATGACCCGCGACGGCGTGCTGCGGGGGCGTTCCGCGTACCGGGGCGTGCGGCGCGACACCGAGATCTGGTCGGTGCTCCGCGACGAGTGGGAACGCCCCGCCTCTTCGGACAAGGCCGAGATCGACGCTCTGACACGGGTGTTTTTCGGCGCGTTCACCAACACCGCCGGCAGCCGGCCGGACGTCGACGCCATCCGTGAGGTGTTCGTCCCGCAGGGGCGGATCATCAGCAACGTCGGGGGCGCCCTCGTGACGTACGACCTCGACGCCTTCATCGAGCCACGGCGGGAGATGCTCACCGACGGGAGGCTGACGGAGTTCTCCGAATGGGAGGTCTCCGAGCGGACCGAGATCTTCGGCTCGATCGCGCACCGCTTCAGCGCGTACCGCAAGTCCGGATACCTCGCCGGCGAGTGGTTCGAGGGCTCCGGTGCCAAGACCACCCAGTTCGTGCGGACGCCGGCCGGCTGGCGGATGAGCTCGCTGCTCTGGGACGACGCCGCGTAGCGTCCGGGCCGCCCGCGTACGTGAGGGAGCCCCCGCCTCGGCGGGGGCTCCCTCACGTCACGGCTGTGCGGCCGGAAGGCTCACTCCTCGATCATCAGGCCCTTGCGGAGCCTGCCCAGGGTGCGGGCGAGCAGACGGGAGACGTGCATCTGCGAGATGCCCAGCTCCTCTCCGATCTCCGACTGCGTCATGTTCGCAACGAAGCGCAGCGACAGGATCGTGCGGTCGCGCGGCGCGAGGTCGGCGATCAGCGGCTTCAGGGACTCGACGTACTCGATGCCCTCCAGGCCGTTGTCCTCGTAGCCGATGCGGTCGGCGAGGGCGCCTTCGGAGTCGTCCTCCTCCGGCTGCGCGTCCAGCGAGCTCGCGGTGTAGGCGTTGGAGGCGGCCATGCCCTCGACCACCTCGTCGCGGCCGAGGCCGAGCCGTTCGGCCAGCTCGTCCACGGTGGGGGCGCGGTCCAGGCGCTGGGCGAGCTCGTCGCCGGCCTTGGCCAGGTCGAGGCGGAGCTCCTGCAGCCGGCGCGGGACGCGCACGGACCACGAGGTGTCGCGGAAGAAGCGCTTGATCTCGCCGACGATGGTCGGCATCGCGAAGGTGGGGAACTCCACGCCGCGGTCGGTCTCGAAGCGGTCGATCGCCTTGATCAGGCCGATCGTGCCCACCTGGACGATGTCCTCCATCGGCTCGCTGCGGGAGCGGAAGCGGGAGGCCGCGAACTTCACCAGCGCGAGGTTGAGTTCGACCAGTGTGTTGCGGACGTAGGAGTACTCGTGCGTGCCTTCCTCGAGGCTCTCGAGGCGCTCGAAGAGGGTTTTGGACAGGGCTCGCGCGTCGACCGGTCCGACGTCCTCGAAGGAGGGCAGCTCCGGCAGGTGGAGCTGTTCGAGGATGTCGCCGACGACCCCCTCGGGGGCGTGGACCGCGGACGCCTCGACGGCGTGAGCGAGGGTGTCCGGGCTCGCGTCCGGGCTCGTGTCCAGGGACTCCAGGGACAGAGCGTCCGTAACGGCCGGGTCGGTGGTCTCCGATATCCCGTGATCGAGCCGGGGTGACATGGTGTCCTCCATGATTCTCGGCATATGGCTGCCGGAGCCGTGACGTGCACTGCGGAGTGCGGCGCCTCCAAGCCGACGTGGTTTCGAATGTCTCTATAGGTCCTACCGGCAGATGCACGTGCATGGCAAGTCTGCGATGGCCGCTTTGTCCGGGTGCGCGGGCACTCGGCTACCGCATGCGACGGTGAGGGCGTAGGGTTCGGAAGGTCTGCCCGTGGGCAGCAGAGGGGGCTCGTGTCGTGCGATCGGAAGGGCTTTTCATGGACCGCGGGGTACCCGGGGGAGCGAGCCGAGGCCGGCTGACGGTCGACGTCCGGCACCGGGGCGCCAGCGCCGTACTGACGCCCGCGGGTGAGCTTGATCACCACACGGCCGAGCTGTTCAGTGAGCCGCTGGAGCGGTGCGTCGAGGAGGGGTACAGCCGCCTCGTCGTCGACTGCTCGCGGCTGGAGTTCTGCGACTCGACGGGGCTCAACGTGCTGCTCGGTGCCCGGCTCCGGGCGGAGGCCGCCGGAGGTGCCGTCCACCTGGCCGGGATGCGCCCGGCCGTCGCCCGGGTGTTCGAGATCACCGGGGCGGACGCCGTGTTCACCGTGCATCCGGACCTCGACAGCGCGCTGTCGAGCGCTGCCGGCGCGTAGCCCCTTCGCCTGTCCGTGATCCGCGCGTTATGCGCATCACACCATCCCGTCCGAATCCGTGGGTGTTCTCATCGTCCGGCAGGGCAGGAGACCTTTCGAATCTTCAAGGTACCCGGTGAGGTGAACCACTGATGAGCACCACCCGGCCGTTTCCGGCGGACCGCGGCCAGGAGCCCGACGGCGCCGCGCCGTCCGCTGCGGTGCCGGAGGCCGAGCGGGAGCGGCCGTTGAGCCAGGTGCGCAGGCTGCGCCTCGTCGGTGCCGGCGGCACCGTCTCGCGAGCACGTGACTTCACCCGCAAAGCGCTCCAGGACTGGGGCTGGCTGCCCGCCGTGAACGCGGACCAGCGTGCCGCGGCCGAGGACGTGCTGCTCGTCGTCTCCGAGCTGGTCACCAACGCCTGCCTGCACGCCGGCGGTCCCGAGGAGCTGCGCATCGGCAGCGGCCCGAAGCTGCTGCGGCTGGAGGTCGTGGACGCCGGCACGGGCGCCCCCTCCACCCGCACCCCGCACCGGCCCGGCCGCCCCGGCGGGCACGGCATGTTCATCGTTCAACGGCTCTGCATGGACTGGGGCGTCGTCCGCAACGCCGACGGCGTCGGCAAGACGGTCTGGGCCGAACTGGCCGCCCCCGCCTGATCCCCGCCGGAGCCGACCGGGCCGTTCCCCGACCCGGCCCGACCCCGCGTGGTCACGTCACGGATTCCGTGCGCCGCCGTGCCGCCGTGCTGCCGTCTGCTGCCGCCTGCCCGCTCGTCCCGTCCTCCCGCCGTGCCGGCGTCGTGCGGGTGCCCGAGGGAGGGCCCGACGGTGGGCCTCCCCCGGGGAGGGGTGGCTCCGGTGCGCTCAGAGGCGCCCGGGCACCTTGGGCCTGCCGTTGTTCCAGGCGACCCAGCCGACGTACAGCGTGAACGGGCTGCGGCGCACGTCCGTGACGTGACCGTTGTAGAAGACGCGCCAGGAGTCGTCCGGCAGGCCGCGGACGACGTGCGCGTTGCCCGTCCCGCACGTGTCGGAGGGCATCGGCAGCCGGGTCGGGCCGCGGTCCAGCCAGCCGTTCCACAGCGAACCGTTCTGCCGGTAGCGGGTGTGGTAGTCACAGGTCCCGTACCAGCCGAACGAGGTGAACAGGGTGTAGCGGGCGCCCCGCTTCACCATGACCGGGTTCTCCTCGATGTACTTGCTGCGCGCGTCGGTCAGCTTGATGCTGCCGCCGTCCGCGTGGCGCGGGTTGGCGACGGGCCGGTCCGGACGCGCCGGGTCGAGCTTGAGCATCCGCGTGGTGGTGTGCCACATCTGCCGGCCGGAGCTCTGGTAGCCGTTGCTGGTCTTGTAGGTCAGCACGAGCTGCGAACCCACCCGGGCCGGTGTCGCGTCGATCAGCTTGAAGTTGCCGCTCTCCGACGGGATCGCGTCGAACGGGTTCGTTCCCGACCCCGCCCAGCAGGCGATCGGCCGGTCGTGCGGGACGAACGGACCGGTGGACCGGTCGGCGCGCCCGGTGCCGATGCACCTGCGGCCGTCGGTGCCCCGGACCACCGCCGAGTAGTAGACGACGTAGCCGCCGTCGTCGGCGCGGGCTATCGACGGCGCCCACACGCTGTGGTTGGACGTGCTCGCCCACTGCGGCCGCCGGGTGAGCAGGTCCCGGCTGAGGCGGTCCCACGGGCCCTTGGCTGCGTCCGCCACGGCGATCCGCCCGCCCGTCGACCAGGAGCCGGTGGAGAGCATCACCCACTTGTCTCCGTCGTGGACCACGCCGGGGTTCGCGAACCGTCCGCGCCCGTCCGGGTACTGCCGAGCGGCCGCAGCGGCCCCCGCCGCCTCTGCGGACGTCGCGGGGCCGGGCTCCGGCGGAGCCGCACCCGCCTGGGGTGCGAGGGCGCCGAGCGCGAGCGCGAGCCCGAGAGTGAGCGCGGCTGTGCGACGGTGCAGAGTGCCGGGTCTGAGTGCACGCATGGGCGAGTCCTTCGCGGGAGACGGCAGGTTCGACGGGGAGGCTTCCGTCCCCCGTACGTGGTCAAACCCCCTTCGCCTTGCGACGGGACATACGCGGCCGGGAGGTGCGGCGGGCCGGCGCCCCGGACCGCGAAAAGAGTGGCGCTCGGCCGGGAGGACCGGCCGAGCGCCACTCTTCGTACTTCCCGGAGGGGACGCGTCAGTGCACGTCGCCCATGAGCCGGATGACCTTCTTGCGGTTCAGGAGGAAGGCGATGCCCGCGACGACGGCGAGCGCCCCGATCACTCCGAAGTACACCGGCGAACCGGTCTTCTCGCCGAAGATCAGCGCCATGATGGACGCCAGGCAGTTGCCGGCCGTGACGGCCAGGAACCACAGGCCCATGACCTGGCTGGAGTACTTCTCCGGGGCCAGCTTCGTGGAGACCGAGAGGCCGACCGGGGAGAGGCACAGCTCCGCCACGGTCATGATGAGGTAGACGCTCGCCAGCCACAGCGGCGAGACCCTGTCGTCGGTGGCGGCGGCGACGCCCATGGCCAGCATCATCACGCCGAACGACAGGCCGATGCCGGTGAGGCCCAGGCCGAACTTGGTGGTCGTGGTCGGGTTGCGGCGGCCCAGCTTCACCCACAGGGCGGCGATGACCGGGGCGAGCGCCATCACGTACAGCGGGTTCAGCGACTGGAACCAGCTCTCCGGGAAGGCGAACCCGAACAGCGTGGAGGCCGTCGACTCCTTGGCGAACACGGTCAGCGTCGAGCCGGACTGGTCGAAGATCAGCCAGAAGAGCGCGGCGGCGATGAAGAACCAGATGAAGCCGGTCATCTTCTTCCGCTCGTCCGGGGTGACGTCCTGGTCACGGCGGATGCGGGCGAAGTACAGGGCCGGCAGTGCGATGCCCGCGATGGACATGGGCCACAGCACCCAGTCGATGCTGAAGACGCCGGCGAGCGTGATGGTGCCGTAGAAGACCGCGGCGATCGCGACACCGATGAGCGTCTTCCTGACGGCCGCGGACCTCTCGTCGGCGCTCAGCGGCGAGGGGACCAGGCTGCTGCGCGCGGCCAGGCTGCGGGTACCCACCAGGAACTGGATGAGGCCCAGGCCCATACCGACGCCGGCCATGGCGAAGCCGAGGTGCCAGTTGACCTTCTGGCCGACGGTGCCGATGACGAGCGGAGCGAGGAAGGCACCGATGTTGATGCCCATGTAGAAGATGGTGAAGCCGCCGTCCCGGCGCGGGTCGTTCGGCCCGTCGTAGAGGTGGCCGACCATCGTGGAGATGTTGGACTTCAGCAGACCGGAACCGGCCGCGATGAAGACCAGGCCGACGAAGAACGAGGCCTTGAACGGCACGGCCAGCAGGAAGTGGCCGGTCATGATGATGCCGCCGGCGATGGCGGTGGTCTTGCGCGGACCCCAGACGCGGTCGCCGAACCAGCCGCCGGGCAGTGCCAGCAGGTACACCGTGGCGTTGTAGACGGCGTACAGCGCGGTCGCCGTCGAGGCCTTCATGGCCAGGCCGCCGTCCGTCACCTGAGCCGTCAGGTAGAGGACCAGCAGGGCACGCATGCCGTAGAAGCTGAAACGCTCCCACATCTCGGTCATGAAGAGGGTGGCCAGACCGCGCGGGTGGCCGAAGAAGGTCCGTTCGCCGGTGGTACCGGTTCCGGCCTTCGTCAGGCTGGACGCCATGGTTGGTGGCTCCTTGCTCGCTCGGGACGCGCGGCAAGAAGCGCGATGCGCGCCCGGTGGGGGGAGAGCGGGCCTGCCCGGAGACAGACCCGCACGCCGACGGGCCCTGCACCGCGGTGGCGGCCAGAGGTCGGCGTCGACTTGCAGAATCGACGCAACCTTACGGCAGGGCACCGCCCGAATTGGAAGTGAATGCGACACAGATCACAGGTGAAAGCTGAAACTTTCCCTTGCAACCGAAGGTAAATGAAGGGTCAAGTCGGTGATTCCCAGTGTCCGTCCGACTATCGGAAGTGATCACCGGTCGGGCGGTGGGAGGCGCCGCGCCTGCTCCGTTCGTGTGCGCCGGGCGTGCGGGACACCGCGCGGGCGCGGGGCAACGGGGACACACCACCCCCTGTGCTGCGAGGACTACCATCGGGCCATGACCCGTGTACTGCTCGCCGAGGACGACGCGTCCATCTCGGAACCGCTGGCCAGAGCCCTGCGCCGGGAGGGATACGAGGTCGAGGTCAGGGAGGACGGCCCCGGCGCCCTGGAAGCCGGGCTGCGCGACGCCATCGACCTGGTCGTGCTGGACCTGGGCCTGCCCGGCATGGACGGCCTGGAGGTCTGCCGGCGGCTGCGCAACGAGGGCCACGCCTTCCCGGTGCTGGTCCTCACCGCACGGGCCGACGAGGTGGACACGGTCGTCGGCCTCGACGCGGGCGCCGACGACTACGTCACCAAGCCCTTCCGCCTCGCCGAGCTGCTCGCCCGGGTCCGCGCCCTGCTGCGCCGGGGCGCCGCCACCGAGGCCGCCGCCCCGCCCGCCACGCACGGCGTGCGCATCGACGCCGAGTCGCACCGCGCGTGGATGGGCGAGGAGGAACTCCACCTCACCGCCAAGGAGTTCGACCTGCTGCGGGTGCTGGTGCGGGACGCGGGGCGGGTCGTCACCCGCGACCAGCTGATGCGCGAGGTCTGGGACACCACCTGGTGGTCGTCGACCAAGACCCTCGACATGCACATCTCCTGGCTGCGCAAGAAGCTCGGCGACGACGCCGCCAACCCGCGCTTCATCGCCACCGTGCGCGGGGTCGGCTTCCGCTTCGAGAAGAGCTGAGCCCACCACCCCATGCGCCGCCGTCTGATCCAGTCCACCCTCGCCGTGGTGCTCGTGGTCCTCGCCGTCTTCGGCGTCTCCCTGGTGCTGGTGGAGTCCCGCACCATCGAGGAGAGCGCCGAGGAGAGCGTCCGTTCCGAGGCCGTACGCCTGGTGTCCGTGGTGGAGAGCAGGCTGGTCAACGAGGAGCCCGTCACCGAGGAGACCCTGCGCACCACGGTCGAGGGCGACCGCTACATCCGCGTCGAGGTGCCCGGCCGCCCGCCCATCGTCTTCGGCGACAAGCCCGAGGACGACGTCATCGAGGCGCGGCAGACCGGTGCCCAGGGTGAGACCGTCGTCGTCCAGCAGTCCGAGGGCGCGGTGCGCGCGGAGGTGGGCCGCACCCTGCTGATCATCCTCGCCGTCACGCTGCTCGCGATCGTCGCCGCCGCGATCCTCGCCGTACGGCAGGCGCACCGCGTCGCCGCCCCGCTCACCGACCTCGCCGAGACCGCCGAACGCCTCGGCTCCGGCGACCCCCGGCCCCGGCACCGCCGGTACGGCGTGCCGGAACTGGACCGTGTCGCCGACGTGCTCGACGCCAGCGCCGAACGCATCGGCCGCATGATCACCGCCGAGCGGCGTCTCGCCGCCGACGCCTCCCACCAGCTCCGCACTCCGCTCACCGCCCTGTCGATGCGGCTGGAGGAGATCATCGCCACCGCCGACACCGACGACCCCGAGGAACGGGTCACGGTGAAGGAGGAGGCGACCATCGCGCTGGCGCAGGTCGAACGCCTCACCGACGTCGTGCAGCGGCTCCTCACCAACTCCCGCGACCCCCGCTCCGGCTCCGCCGTCGCCTTCGACCTCGACGAGGTCGTCAAGCAGCAGACGGAGGAGTGGAAGCCCGCGTACCGCGTCGACGGCCGGGCGATCGTACGCTCCGGCAAGACGGGGCTGCGGGTCGTCGGCACTCCGGGAGCGGTGGCCCAGGTGCTGGCCACCTGCATCGAGAACGCGCTGATGCACGGCGGCGGCACGGTCGCGCTGCGCACGCGCGTCACCGGCAACCAGGTCGTCGTGGAGGTCACCGACGAAGGGCCGGGCGTCGACCCGACGCTCGGCTCGCGGGTCTTCGAACGCACCGTCAGCGGCCACAACTCCACCGGGCTGGGCCTCGCCGTCGCACGCGACCTCGCCGAGGCCGACGGCGGACGGCTCGAGCTGCTACAGCTGCACCCGCCGGTGTTCGCCCTCTTCCTGAGCCGCGACGCGGATCAGCCGGTCTGACACCGCGACGGCGGCGCCCGGGCCGGGCGCCGCGGGGTCCGTACGGGTCTGGAGGGGGACGCCGGCCTGCGTCGGCGCCTGCGCCGGGCCGGTTGGATCGAGCGGGTCGGTTGGATCGAGCGGGTCGGCCGGGTCGGCCGGGTCGCCCGCGGGAGCCGCCTCGCCTGCGGGAGCCGGCCGTGCGCCGGCCCGGTGGCGGAAGACCCACGTGCGGTAGGACCAGAACCGGAACACGGTGCCCAGGCCCAGCCCGATCACGTTCTTGGCGACGTTGTCCGCCAGCGGCGAGGTGAAGTCCAGGCCGTAGTGGGACACCGCCAGCACGCCGTTCTCGATCACCAGGCCGACGCTGCTGAAGAAGAGGAACAGCGACAGCTCCCGCTGCACGCGGCTCTTGTCGGCGTGCCGGTACGTCCAGTAGCGGTTGCCGACGTAGTTGGTGCCGATCGCCACCGCCGTGGCGATCACTCCGGAGCGTACGGTCGCCAGGTCCAGCACCCGTATGCACAGGTTGAAGACGACGACGTTCACCAGCACGCCGAAAGCGCCGACGGTGCCGAACTTTGCGAGTTCGCGGGCGAGCCCCCGCAGGCGTGCCGAGACGCCGCGCCCTTCACTCATAGCGATCGCTCGGTCCCCGTTTCTGGTCGGCTCCTCCGTGGAGGCGTTCGCCGCCTCATGCTAACCAGGACCCCGCGCGGCGGGCATCGTCCTCGGGTACTACGGGCAAGCCCGCACGGGTCGACGACGCGCCCCGCCGGGAAGGACCGGCCGTCAGGCCCGGACGGAGACCGAGAAGAAGAGCCGCTTCTCCGCCGAGGTGTCCTCGTCCGCGCCCCCGCACCGGAAGCAGTGGCGGAGGGCGATCTCCGTCCGCCCCGCCCCGTGACGCCCTGCGCCCGGGCGACCGACGGGAGTGCGCCGATGACGCTGCGCGATCCTGCCTGCGAGGGAGGGGCGACGGCCGGGCGGGACGGCGGCGGATAGGCTGGAGACCGTGACGTTCCCCGTAGTCGGCATGGTCGGCGGCGGACAGCTCGCCCGTATGACACACGAGGCCGGCATCCCCCTCGGCATCAGATTCAGGCTCCTCTCCGACACCCCGCAGGACTCCGCGGCCCAGGTGGTGAGCGACGTCGTCGTCGGCGACTACCGCGACCTGGACACGCTGCGCACCTTCGCCCGCGGGTGTGACGTGATCACCTTCGACCACGAGCACGTGCCCACCGCGCACCTGCGCGCCCTGGAGGCGGAAGGCATCCCCGTACGCCCCGGTCCGGACGCGCTGGAGCACGCCCAGGACAAGGGCGTCATGCGGGCCCGGCTCGACGCGATCGGCGTGCCCTGCCCGCGGCACCGCATCGTCGCCGACCCCGCCGACGTCGTGGCCTTCGCCGCCGAGGGATCGGGCTTCCCGGTGGTGCTGAAGACCGTGCGCGGCGGCTACGACGGCAAGGGCGTGTGGGTCGTGGACGGCGCCGACGAGGCCGCCGAGCCGTTCCGCGCCGGCGTCCCGGTGCTCGCCGAGGAGAAGGTCGACTTCGCGCGCGAACTGGCCGCGAACGTCGTGCGCTCCCCGCACGGCCAGGCCGTCGCCTACCCCGTCGTGGAATCGGTGCAGGTCAACGGCGTGTGCGACACCGTGATCGCGCCCGCGCCCGGCCTCGACCCCGACCTGGCCGCCGCCGCGCAGGAACTCGCCCTGAAGGTCGCCGCCGAACTCGGCGTCGTCGGCCACCTCGCGGTGGAACTCTTCGAGACCCGCGACGGCCGCATCCTCGTCAACGAGCTGGCCATGCGCCCGCACAACTCCGGTCACTGGACCATGGACGGCGCCGTCACCTCACAGTTCGCCAACCACGTGCGCGCGGTGCTGGACCTGCCGCTCGGCGACCCGCGGCCGCGCCCCCCCTGGACCGTCATGGCCAACGTGCTCGGCGGCGACTACCCCGACATGTACACCGCGTACCTGCACTGCATGGCCCGCGACCCGCAGCTCAAGATCCACATGTACGGCAAGGACGTGAAGCCCGGCCGCAAGGTCGGCCACGTCAACACCTACGGCGACGACCTGGCCGACGTGCGCGAACGCGCCGCCCACGCCGCCGGCTACCTGCGAGGGACGATCCAGGAGTGACCCCACCCGCCACCCCGTCCGCCTCCCGGTCCGGCGCGCCCGTCGTCGGCATCGTCATGGGCTCGGACTCCGACTGGCCCGTGATGGAAGCCGCCGCCAAGGCCCTCGACGAGTTCGAGGTCCCCTACGAGGTGGACGTCGTCTCCGCGCACCGCATGCCGCGCGAGATGGTCCGCTACGGCGAGGAGGCCGCCGGCCGCGGCCTGAAGGCGATCATCGCCGGCGCCGGCGGCGCCGCCCACCTGCCCGGCATGCTCGCCTCCGTCACCCCGCTGCCGGTCGTCGGCGTGCCCGTGCCGCTGAAGTACCTGGACGGCATGGACTCGCTGCTGTCCATCGTGCAGATGCCGGCCGGGATTCCCGTCGCCACCGTCTCCGTCGGCGGCGCCCGCAACGCCGGGCTGCTCGCCGTCCGCATGCTCGCCGCACAGGACCCGGACCTGCGGGAACGGATGACCTCCTTCCTGGACGACCTCAACGAGCAGGCCACCGAGAAGGGCCGGCGGCTGCGTGCCAAGGTCGCGGCCGCCGAGGACGGCTTCGGCTTCGGAGGGGGAGCCCGATGAACGACGCCGCCGCACACCTCGACCGGGCGCGGGCCCTGCTCGCCGAACACCCGGTCGTGGACGGTCACAACGACCTGCCCTGGGCGCTGCGCGAGCAGGTCGCCTACGACATCGACCGGCGCGACATCGCCGGCGACACCTCCGCCCACCTGCACACCGACATCCCGCGGCTGCGGGCCGGAGGCGTCGGCGCGCAATTCTGGTCGGTGTACGTGCGCACCGACCTCACCGGAGACGCCGCCGTCAGCGCCACCCTCGAACAGATCGACGTCGTACGGCAGCTGCTCGACCGCTATCCCGGCGACCTCGCGTTCGCGGGTACCGCCGACGAGATGGAGGCCGCGCGGGCGCAGGGCCGCATCGCGTCGCTGATGGGCGCCGAGGGCGGCCACTCCATCGGCAACTCCCTCGCCACGCTGCGCGCGTTCCACGAGCTGGGCGTCCGCTACATGACGCTCACCCACAACGACACCATCGACTGGGCCGACTCCGCGACGGACGACCCGCGCCACGACGGCCTCTCCCGCTTCGGCGAGGAGGTCGTCCGCGAGATGAACCGCTGCGGCATGCTCGTCGACCTCTCCCACGTCGCGGCCACCACGATGCGCCACGCGCTGCGCGTCACCGAGGCGCCGGTGATCTTCTCGCACTCCTCCTCCCGGGCCGTCTGCGACCACCCGCGCAACATCCCCGACGACGTGCTGGAACTGCTGCCGCGCAACGGCGGCGTGGCGATGGCCACCTTCGTGCCCAAGTTCGTGCTGCCGGAGGCCGTCGCCTGGACGCGGGCCGCCGACGAGAACATGCGCGCCCACGGCCTGCACCACCTCGATCTCAGCGCCGAGGGCAAGAAGGTCCAGCGCGCCTTCGAGGAGGCCAACCCGCGCCCCGTCGCCACCCCGTCGACCGTGGCCGACCACCTCGACCACATGCGCGAGGTCGCCGGCATCGACCACATCGGCATCGGCGGCGACTACGACGGCACCGCGTTCACGCCTTCCGGCCTGGACGACGTCGCCGGCTACCCCCATCTGATCGCGGAGCTGCTGCGCCGCGGCTGGTCCGACGCGGACCTGGCCAAGCTGACCTGGTCCAACGCGGTGCGCGTCCTCCGCGACGCCGAAGCCGTCGCCGCGGACCTGAGGACCCGTCGCGGGCCCTCCATCGCGACGCTCCAGCAGCTCGACGGCTGAACCGCCTCCGCCCGGGACCCCGGCGCCGCCCCGTCAGGAGGGCGGCGCCGGGGTCCTCCGGTGTGCGGGCGCGGAGCCGCTCAGCCTGCCGAGCGCCCACCGGCCGAGGCCATGCCCAGCCAGGTGTGCGGGTTGCCCTCCCAGCACCAGCCCAGCTTCGGCGCCCTCTTGCTGATCCAGAGGGCCGGGACGCGGCGGTCGCCGCACCGCGAGCCGCCCAGGGAAAAGCACTTGTTCTTCGCCAGCACCTCCGGGAAGTGCGTGACGAGGGCGACGCCCTCCTCGATGGTGAGCGGCGTCCGCTTCCGCTCCGCGACGGTCTTCATCGCCTCGCCGGGCACGACGCCGCAGAACTCCTCCCCGCGTTCGACGTCGAGCAGCAGGTAGATGTCGCCGTCCGGCAGTCCGATCTCCTCGGGGACGACGAACCGCTCCAGGGAGCCCGGCTCGAAGGAGCGGTCCACGAACCCGGGGAGGCGACCGCGATGCAGGGTGGTGCGCGGCATCGTCTCCTCGATCGGGGCCGCGCCCCGCGCGACGACCAGGAGGAACGGTATGCGCCCGCCGTCGATGTCACAGGGGCCGGTCGTCGCCGTGGCCCGGTCGCGCAGCGGAGCGACGGCGGCGGCGAACGCCTCCGGGCCCACGCCCGCCAGCGACGGGTACCCGCGGTCGACCAGGGTGCGGACCTGCCGGTCGAACTCGGCGGCGCGGTCGAAGGGTGTCTCGGCGGTCTCCGGGGTCTCGGTCAAAGGCGTTCCTTCCTCGGCGGTGGAGCGGCGGTGGCGCCTGCGGTGGGGCCGTTGGTGGGGATGGCGGTGAAGTCGGCGATGGAGCAGGACGTATCGTAGCCCGACGGTAAACTTACGACGGGGGTAAGAAGTGTGTCAAGGGAAAAGTAGGCTCGGGGTAGGATTTCCGTCCATGGGACTCGACTCGACCACCGCCACGGGCAGCACGACGGGGGGCGCGGCTCCTGGCCTGCGCGAGGCCAAGAAGCGCGAGACGCGGCAGCTGATCTCCGACCGGGCCACCGTGCTCTTCATCGAGCAGGGCTTCGAGCGCACCACCATCGCCGAGATCGCCGACGCCGCCCGCGTCGCGAAGAAGACGGTCACCAACTACTTCCCGTACAAGGAGGACCTGGCCTTCGACCACCAGGAGGAGTTCGTCGGAGCCCTGGCCCGCACCGTCGCCGCCCGCGCTCCCGGGGAGACCGCCCTCGCGGCGCTGCGACGGACCTTCCTGGCCGCCGTCGCCGCGCAGGACCCCGTCGCCGGCTTCGCCGGGTTCGAGTTCACCCGCATGATCGCGGACAGCGCCACCCTGACGACCTGCCTGCGCGGCCTCCACGACCAGCGCGAGCACCGGCTCGCCGCCGCCCTCGCCGAGGCCACCGGCGCCCCCGCCGACGCCATCACGCCGCGCACCGCGGCCGCCCTGCTCGGCGGCGTCCACCGCGTGCTGTTCGACCGCATCATGGCCCTCACGCTCGCCGGGCGCACCAACCCGGAGATCGCCGCCGTCCTCCACGACGAGGCCGAACGCGCCTTCGCCCTCCTCGCTCCCGCCCTCGACGCCTACGCCCCCGCCTGACGCCGTCCCTCGCCCGGTTCCGCAGTGATGGCGTCGGCTCCGGGTTGCGCTTGTTGCGGTTACTGCGAATAATGCGAAGAGTAGCTCCGAGTGCCGCGTCAACACCCGAGGAGCCCGTGATGACCAAAACCCGGATCCCCTCGTCCGAGGCCTTGCCCCCGGACTCCAGCCGAGTCGCCCACGAGGCCACCCGCCGGGTACGGGACTACCTGCAGGCCAACCGGCAGCAGCGGAAGATCCGCGTGACCGTGGAGGGCGAGGACCGGCGTCCTTTGGAACTCCCCCGGGAGGCGGTCGAGCTGCTCGCCGGCATGCTCGCCCACATGGGAGCCGGGCGCAGTGTCGCCATCGTTCCCCGGGACGCCGAGCTGACCACGCAGCAGGCCGCCGACCTTCTCAACGTGTCACGGCCCTTCCTGATCGGGTTGCTCGAGGCCGGGGAGATCGAATACCGAACCGTCGGAACGCATCGGCGCATCACGGCTTCCTCGCTCCTGGGCTACAAGGCCCGGGACGACCAGCGGCGGCGTCATGCGGCGGACGAACTCACCGAACTCGGCCAGGACATGGGGCTGATCTGACCACATGGCGTTCGTAGCGCTCTATGACGCGAACGTGCTGTATCCCAGCACACTCCGGGACGTCCTGATCCGTGTGGCCCAGGCGGGTCTCGTGCAGGCCAAGTGGACGGAACGCATCCTCGACGAGCTGTTCCGCAACCTGAAAGCGAACCGACCGGATCTCGATCCCGACAAGCTCGACCGCACGAGACGACTGATGAACGGAGCGGTCCGGGACTGCCTCGTCACGCGCTACGAGCCCCTCGTCCCGGCCGTGGAACTCCCTGACCCGGACGATCGCCATGTGGTTGCGGCAGCGATACGGGCGAAGGCCCAGGTGATCGTCACCGCCAACCTGAAGGACTTCCCACAGGACAAGCTCGCCCCCTGAAACATCGAGGCGTCACACCCCGATGCCTTCCTGGAGGCGCAGGTCGACCTCGATCCCTCTGTCGTGTACGCAGCGGTTCAGCAGATCGCGGACAGCAGGCGTCGCCCTCCCGGAACGGTCGAGGACGTGCTCACCAGTCTCGAGCGCGAAGGGCTCGTCTCGTCGGTCGCAGCCCTCCGCGCGATCGCCTGAGCTGAGCCTCATCCCTCTCCGCTCTCAGCCCTGGCCGCCGTGGACGACGAGGGCCCAGGCGAGGCAGCCGAGGGAGGCGATGCCGAGCAGGGTGCGGGCGTGGTTCCAGCGGACCCAGCGACGTTCGAACGCCTGCCGCGCGCCCGTCGGTTCGTCCGGCGCCGCGGCGTCCAGGTCGTTGTTCAGCGGCACGTTCACGCGGAAGGTGATCGCGAGGGTGAACGCGTAGAGGAGGAAGGCGGCGAGGGTCCAGAACGACACGCGCGTCGTCTCGCCGCCGAGATGCAGCACTCCCGCGACGAGCACCACGACGGGCGCGCCCGCGAACGCCAGGCCGAACCAGCCGTTGAGGATCTTGCGGTTGACCGCCCGCATGGCCTCGGTGAACGTGCGGTCGTCGCACGCCCCGAGCCCCGGCATCACCGCGATGGAGAACGCGAAGTAGAGCCCGGCCATCACCCCCGTGAGCAGTGTCGCCGCGACCAGCGCGACCCCCTGCCAGACCTCCAGCACGGCACCCTCCTCGCGGCTTCCCGGCCCTCGACTTCCGTCGTTCGAGTCAAGCCGAATCCGCACGTGAGCGCCACCGATACCGAGGAGAATCTGCCGGCGACCCGACGCGGACGCGCTCACCGCCCGCCGCCGAGCGGTCGACGGGCCCGGTCGGGCGGGGCACCACGCGGGACGCCCCCGCCAGGGGCGGGGGCGTCCGGGAAGAGGTGCAGGTCAGGGCAGGTTGCGGGCCATGACGATGCGCTGGACCTGGTTGGTGCCCTCGTAGATCTGGGTGATCTTCGCGTCGCGCATCATGCGCTCCAGCGGATAGTCGCGGGTGTAGCCGTAGCCGCCGAGGAGCTGGACCGCGTCGGTGGTGATCTCCATCGCGGCGTCGGAGGCGTAGCACTTGGCCGCGGCGCCGAAGAACGTCAGGTCGGCGTCCACCCGCTCGGACTTCGCGGCGGCCGCGTACGTCAGCTGGCGGGCGGCCTCCAGCTTCATGGCCATGTCGGCCAGCATGAACTGCACGCCCTGGAAGTCGCCGATCGGCTTGCCGAACTGCTTGCGCTCCCTGACGTAGCCCTTGGCGTAGTCCAGGGCGCCCTGGGCGATGCCGAGGGCCTGGGCGGCGATGGTGATGCGGGTGTGGTCGAGGGTCTTCATCGCCGTGGCGAAGCCGGTGCCCTCGTCGCCGATCATGCGGTCGGCGGGGACGCGCACATTGTCGAGGTAGACCTCGCGGGTGGGGGAGCCCTTGATGCCGAGCTTCTTCTCCGGGGCGCCGAAGGAGACGCCCTCGTCGTCCTTCTCGATCACGAAGGCCGATATGCCGCCGCGGGTCTTCTTCTCCGCGTCGGTCACGGCCATGACCGTGTAGAACTCGGAGACGCCGGCGTTGGTGATCCAGCGCTTGACGCCGTTCAGGACGTAGTGGTCTCCGTCACGTACCGCGCGGGTCTTCATACCGCCCGCGTCGGAGCCTGCGTCGGGCTCGCTGAGGCAGTAGGAGAACATCGCGTCGCCCTTGGCCAGCGGCGTCATGTACCGCTTCTTCAGCTCCTCGGATCCGGAGAGGATCACCGGGAGCGAGCCCAGCTTGTTGACCGCCGGGATCAGGGAGGACGAGGCGCAGGCGCGCGCGACCTCCTCGATGACGATGACGGTCGCCAGGGCGTCCGCGCCCGCACCGCCGTACGCCTCCGGGACGTGCACGGCGTGCAGGTCGTTCGCCACGAGGGCGTCGAGCGCTTCCTGAGGGAAGCGGGCCTCCTCGTCCACCGCCGTCGCGAACGGTGCGATCTTGGCCTCGACGAGTGCGCGCACCGAGTCGCGGAGCATGTCGTGCTCCTCGGCCGGCCGGTAGAGGTCGAAGTCGGGGACTCCTGCCACGGTGTCTCACTCCCGGGATGCTAATGACCGTTAAGTAACACGGATTCTAGGCGCTTTCCTCGCCGAGCCCACGTGAGCTACCTCTCCGGGTATCCCTAGATATGCTGCGGGCACCCCACCGTTTCGCCGCGTCGTCCAGGAGTAGCCATGGCCCACCAGGCCCCGCCCAGGATCACCGTGATCGGCACCGGCTACCTCGGTGCCACCCACGCCGCCGCGATGGCCGATCTCGGCTTCGAGGTGCTGGGACTGGACGTGCTGCCCGAGAAGATCGAGATGCTCTCGCGCGGCGAGGTGCCGATGTACGAGCCGGGCCTGGAGGAGCTGCTGCGGCGGCACGTGGCCGGCCTCGAGGGCGCCAGTGGGCGGCTCCGCTTCACCACCTCCTACGAGGAGGTCGCCGACTTCGGCGACGTGCACTTCGTCTGCGTGAACACCCCGCAGCGACACGGCGAGTACGCCGCCGACATGAGCTACGTGGACACGGCGATCGAGTCGCTCGCGCCGCTGCTGCGCCGCCGGGCGCTGGTGGTCGGCAAGTCCACGGTGCCGGTGGGCAGCGCGGACCGGCTCGCCGCGCGCCTCGCGGAGCTTTCGCCGGCCGGGGAGGGCGAGGTCGAGCTGGCCTGGAACCCGGAGTTCCTGCGCGAGGGGTTCGCCGTCGACGACACGCTGCACCCGGACCGCATCGTGGTCGGCGTCCGCAGCGAGCGTGCGGAGACCCTGCTGCGCGAGGTGTACGCGAAGCCGGTCGCCGAGGGTTCGCCGTTCGTGGTCACGGACTTCCCGACCGCCGAGCTGGTGAAGGCCGCGGCGAACTCGTTCCTCGCCACGAAGATCTCCTTCATCAACGCGATGGCCGAGGTGTGCGAGGCCGCCGACGGCGACGTGGTGAAGCTGGCCGAGGCCATCGGCCACGACGAGCGGATCGGGCGCAAGTTCCTGCGCGCCGGCATCGGCTTCGGCGGCGGCTGCCTGCCGAAGGACCTGCGGGCGTTCATGGCCCGCGCCGGTGAGCTGGGCGCCGACCAGGCACTGACCTTCCTGCGCGAGATCGACTCGATCAACATGCGGCGTCGCGGGCACATGGTCGAGTTGGCCCGGGAGGCCGTCGGCGGCGGGCTGCTCGGCAAGCGGGTCGCGGTGCTCGGCGCCACCTTCAAGCCGGACTCCGACGACGTGCGGGACTCGCCCGCGCTGAACGTCGCAGGTCAGCTGCACCTCCAGGGTGCACAGGTGACCGTCTACGACCCGAAGGGCATGGAGAACGCCCGCCGCCTCTTCCCGACGCTCGGGTACGCGGACAGTGCCCTGGCGGCGGTGCGCGGAGCGGACGTGGTGCTGCACCTGACGGAGTGGCGCGAGTTCGGCGAGCTGGACCCGGCGGTGCTGGCGGACGCGGTGGCGGAACGGCGCATCCTGGACGGCCGCAACACCCTGGACGCCGCGCTGTGGCGGAAGGCCGGCTGGACGTTCCGCGCCTTGGGCCGCCCGACGGCCTGAGCCCGGCGGCTCCCGCCTGCCGGCCGGCGCGGGATCCTGCCCACGAACGCGCGGGCCCGCGAGGGCCCGGGGCCTCGGGGCCGGCTGCCCGGGCACCGTTCGCGAAGACGTCTCCGGCCCGGCGTCCGCGCCGGTCGGACCGCGCGTCGACCCGCGCACCCGGAGCGCCCGTGCACGGCGAGGGCGGCGGGTCCGCTTCGGCCGGCGGCAATCCTCCCTCCCCGGGCGGCGGTCAGGCGGCCGTCGGGTGTCCGGGCGGTGGGAGGGCGCGGTCTTCGGCCCTCGTGCGCCTCGGCCCGGTCAGCGGATCACGCCGGGACGTCGGACCCCGCGTTCGGTGAGCCCGTGCCGTGCGGCGGGCCGGCGGAGCCCGTACGGCGGCGGTCGCGGTAGGCCCGCATCTTCGCGCGGCTGCCGCAGAGCTGCATGGAGCACCAGCGGCCCCGGCCGGCCGGGCTGCGGTCGTAGAAGGCCCACAGGCAGTCCTCCGCCTCGCACGCCTTGAGGCGCTGCCAGCTGCCGTCGGCGGCCGCGGCGGCGATGTCCGCCGCGATGCGGGAGGCGAACAGCGCGGCGCCCGCGAGCCCCGGCGCGGGGCGCAGGCGCGCACCTCCGTCGGCGGTGACGGCGAGCACCAGCGGTGCGTCCGCCAGCATCGCGTCCAGCGTGCGTGAGGTCGCCTCGGGCAGCTCGCAGCCGGCGTGGGCGAGGCACGCCGCGCGCAGCGCCTCGCGGAGTTCCCGCAGCGCGGGCAGGTCGCCGGCGGTCAGGCGCATCCCCCGCAGGCCGTGGGCGGCGACGAACTCCTCGAGGCCGTCGGGGTCGTCGAACGCGTCGCGGTCGTCCTCGATGTCCCAGGTGTTGACCAGGTCCTGCACCAGAGCGAGCTGCTGCGGCGCTCTGCGGTCTCCCATGCTTGCCAGGTTACCCGTCACCGGCCATCATGAGGTAACCGCGTTACTGCTTGCAGGCTGTTGGCGGTAACCATCGTGCCTACAGGGAGGAGCCCGTCATGGCCGTCGCCACCATGGGCGTCACCGTGCTCGACTGTCCGGACCCCAAGGCGCTCGCCGAGTTCTACGGCGCCGTGCTGGGCTGGCAGGTGGACGTGGGGGACGAGCCGGACTGGGTCGAGCTGATCGGGCCGCACGGCCGGACGCTCGCGTTCCAGGAGGCGCCGGGCCACGTTCCGCCGCAGTGGCCGGGCAACGAGCACCCGCAGCAGTTCCACCTCGACCTGGACGTGACGAAGGACCGCCTGGACGAGGCGGAGCGGCAGGTGCTCGCGCTGGGCGCACGGCTCCTCGAAGGGGACGGCGGCGGCAAGCGGGACTGGCGCGTCTACGCCGACCCCGCCGGCCACCCCTTCTGCCTCTGCGCCTGCTGACGGAGTCCGGCGCCCGCCGCGACGCCCGGCCTCGGCGGAAACACCGGGTCCTGCCGCCGCAGCACGAGACGACCTCCGCCTCGTGCTGCGCGCCTCGGGGTCTGCTGTGCCCTCAGCATGCGGCGGCGGGTGCGACCCCGCTCGTCGGAGTCGCACCCGCCGTGCACCGCGTGGCGGTACGGGTCACTGCCCGCCCTCGACCGTGACCTTCGCGCCGGAGTTCATCTGCTCCACCATCTGCTCGACGCGCGCCATGTCCCACCTGAGCGAGCCGCCGGGTGCGGACCCGCTGAGCGGCATGTTCAGGGACTTGCCCTCGCCGCCGCTGACGCTCTTCATGGCCCAGAACATCTCCGCCAGGTCGAACAGGCTCATGTCCTTGTCGACCTTGAGAGTGTCCAGCCCGGCGCCCATGGTGGGGTACAGCCTGAACGGGTTGAGGATCGTGGACGGCGTCGCCGTCTGGCTCGCCAGCGCGGAGAGGAACTTCTGCTGGTTCTTGGTCCGCTCCAGGTCGCTGCCCGCCTCGTAGCGGTTGCGGACGAAGGCGAGGGCCTGCTTGCCGTCGAGGGTCTGCTTGCCCGCCTTGAAGTCGGCTCCGGAGTTCTTGTCCTTGATGTCGCGCGGGATGTCCATCTCGACGCCGCCGACCGCGTCCACGATCTTGGCGAAGCCCCCGAAGCCGATCTCCGCGTAGTGGTCGATCTTGAGGTTGGTGTTGTACTCCACCGTGCGCGTCAGCAGCGTGGGCCCGTCCATCGAGTAGGACGCGTTCAGCTTGCTCTGACCCGGCGAGGCGAACTCCTTGCCGCTCTCGGAGCCGGTGAATTCCGGGATGGTGACGTAGGAGTCGCGGGGGAGCGAGACCAGCGTGTTCCCCTCCGGCCCGACGTGCAGGATCATCATGGTGTCCGTGCGGCCGCCGTCGGTCGGGCCGCCGGTGTGCAGCTCCTTCATCTCCTCCTCGGTCAGCCCCTCACGGCTGTCCGAGCCGACGATCAGGTACGTCGTCCCCTCGCCGTCCTCCGGCCGGTCCTGGACTATGCCCAGGTCCACCTCGCGGCGCAGCTCGGAGTCGGCCCAGAAGTAGGTGCCGACCGACCACACCAGCAGCACCACGACGACGGTCACCAGGATGCGCTTGAAGCGAGTGCCGGCGGACGCGCGCGGGCGGCCGGACTCGGGGGCTCCCACGTAGCCGCCGCGGTCGCCGCCGCCCCGTCCGCCGTAGACCTGGCCCTGGCTGTAGCCGGAGTCGTAGACCGACCCGTCCCCGTACCCGTCGTCGTACCCGTCGTCATACCGCGGCCCGCCCTGCGGCGGCACGGTCGGGGGACGCCGGACGTGCGGCATGGCGCGGGCGCCCTCCGGCTCGGAGGCGGCGGAGCCGCGCCCGTACCGGTCGCGAGGTTCGTCGATCCATCCGTCGGGCCACTGGTTCATGCACGGCAGTGTGCCCGGCCCCGTGGCCGCCGCACAGGGCGGGGTCGGAATCGGGGCGGGGCTGTAGCAGACCTGTCGAAAAACCGGGGTGCGGGGTCCCGATTCGTCCCGGCCTAAAGTGGCCGTCATGACCGAACAGGCATCCCCCGGTGCGGACGGCGCCCTCCCGGGCAAGCCGACCGCCGCCGCACGCACCACCCTCAGCCAGATCATGACCGCGGCCGACACCAACCTGCTGGGCACCGTCCACGGCGGGGTGATCATGAAGTTCGTCGACGACGCGGCGGGTGCGGTCGCCGGCCGGCACTCGGGCGGGCCGGCGGTCACCGCCTCGATGGACGAGATGGTCTTCCTCAACCCCGTGCACGTCGGCGACCTGGTGCACGTGAAGGCGCAGGTCAACTGGACCGGCCGGTCCTCCATGGAGGTCGGGGTGCGGGTACTGGCCGAGCGGTGGAACGAGTCCACCCCGGCGGTTCAGGTGGGCAGCGCCTACCTGGTGTTCGCCGCGGTCGACGAGAACGGCAGGCCGCGCCCCGTCCCGCAGGTCGTGCCGGAGACGGAGCAGGACAAGCGCCGCTACCAGGAGGCGCAGATCCGGCGCACCCACCGGCTCGCGCGCCGCCGCGCCATCAAGGAACTGCGGGAGAAGCGCGCCGCGGAAGATCGCCAGAATGCTGGCGGCGCCGGCGATGATCTCCTCACCGTGCTCCCGGAGCCAGCCCGGCATCTCCAGCGCCAGGACGTTCGTGCTGCTGAGGGTGTGTGAGGCGGGCGCTTCCACGGG
>NZ_JAVREQ010000027.1:0-82356 GCF_031845485.1 Streptomyces hazeniae | reverse complement strand
TTTCGGTGGTCATAGCGTGAGGGAAACGCCCGGTTACTTTCCGAACCCGGAAGCTAAGCCTCATTGCGCCGATGGTACTGCGAGGGGGACCTCGTGGGAGAGTAGGACGCCGCCGAACAATCATTGAGAGCCGGTGGCTCCAGCGTACATGCGCTGGAGCCACCGGCTTTTTTGCGTTCTTCCCCAGGGAAATCTCAGACAGGAGTCACACCCCATGTCCACCAACTCGTCCGACGACGATTCCGCGCGTCCCCGCCGCCAGGGGCCGCCGCGGAGGGGTGACGACCGTCCGCGCCGCCCGCGCAGGGACGGTGACGACCGTGGCGGATTCCGCCGCGACGACAGGGGCGGCCGGCGCCCCTACGGCGAGGGCCGGCGGGGCGACGACGAACGCCGCGGTGGCGAGAGCGACCGCCGCTCGGACCGTGATCGAGGCTTCCGCAGCGGCTACGGTGACCGTGGCCGTGACGGCGGGCGCGACAGCGGCCGTTACGGCGACCGCGACCGCGACCGCGGTCGTTACGGCGACCGCGAGCGGCCGAGCCACCGCAGCGGCCCCCGACGTGACGACGGGGGTGGGTTCCGGCGCGACACCCGTCGGGACGACGACCGTTTCCGTGGCCGTGACCGGCGCGACGAGCGCTCCGGCGACCGTCGGGACGACCGCAGGAGCGGCCGTTGGGAGGACCGTGGCGCCGGACGTCGTAGCGACGACCGGCGCACCGACCGGCGCTCCGAAGGCGGGCGCTGGGAGGATCGACGCAATGATCGGCGCACCGAAGGCCGTGACCGCCGTGACGACCGCGAGCGCGGCCGTCCGGGCGGCGACCGCGGAGGCTTCCGGCGCGATGACCGTTTCCGTGGCCGGGACGGGCAGGACGATCGCAGGGGCGGTGGCCGCCGTGACGACCGCAGGGACGGCCCACGTGACGATCGCAGGGGCGGTGGCCGCCGTGACGACCGCAGGGGCGGCTCGCGCGGTGACGGCCAGCCGTTGCGGCGCCTGCCGATCCCGGAGGACGTCACCGGTGAGGAAGTGCCGCGTGACGTGCGCCAGGAGCTCATGGGCCTCCCCAAGACCCTGGCCGAAGACGTGGCCAAGAACCTCGTGATGGTCGGGCGGCTGCTGGACGAGGAACCCGAGCAGGCCTACGGCTACTCCCGCGTGGCACTGCGCCTCGCCTCCCGCGTTCCGGCGGTCCGCGAGGCGGCGGGCTTCGCTTCGTACGGTGTCGGCAAGTACGCGGAGGCGCTGGCCGAGTTCCGTGCGGCGCGGCGGATGACCGGCGGTGTTCACCTGTGGCCGGTGATGGCCGACTGCGAGCGCGGGATGGGGCGCCCGGAGCGTGCCCTGGCCATGGCCGGGGAGTCCGAGGTGCGGAAGCTCGACAAGGCGGGACAGGTCGAGATGCGCATCGTCGCGGCCGGCGCCCGTCGGGACATGGGCCAGGCCGACGCGGCCGTGGTGACGCTGCAGAGCTCGGAACTGGCCTCGAACTCCGTGCAGCCCTGGACCGCGCGTCTCCGGTACGCCTATGCCGACGCCCTGCTCGAGGTGGGCCGGACGGAGGAGGCCCGTGACTGGTTCGCCCGGGCGCTCGAGGCCGACCAGGGCGGACTCACCGACGCATCCGACCGGCTGGCCGAACTCGACGGCGTGGAGTTCCTCGACGCGCTCGACGAGGAAGCCGCGGAGGAGGACGAGAGGGAAGAGGCCCCGGAGGCCCCGGAAGGCACTACGGCGGCCGAGCCCGCGGCCGAGCCGAAGAGCGCCGACGGCGACTCCGGCGAGCAGCCGCCGCAGGACTGAGGCGACGTGTGGAGGGGGCGGACCGACAGGGTCCCCCCCCCCCCCACGCCCCCGGTGCCAGGCGAACCGGACGATCGGGTCGTCCAGCGTGCCGACGAGCTGGAGCCGGCCTCAGCCGGTTTCGTCCGCGAGGTCGCGCAGCACCAGACCGGTGGCGGGCTTCGGCCCGAACGAGGTGGACTTCCGCGGCATGGTGACGCCCTGCCCGGCCAGCTGGCGCACCGTCTCCTCACGCTCCGGGCGCAGCAGCACGGCGGTGCCGCCGTGCTGACCCGCCTGCTCCACCGCGTCCTCCGCCGAATGCAGGTAGGAGATGTCCGACGGCCGGTCCGGGACCCGCCATACGGCGTCCAGCAGCGCCGAGTGCAGGACCGTCGCGTCCAGCCGTCGCCATGTCTCCGGCCGGTCGCTGCGGACCGTGCGTGCCAGCAGGTCCGGGTCCGGGCGGTCCACCAGGTGGAACGCGCCGGTTCCCGCCGAACCCCCGCCGGAGAGCAGGAAGGCGTTGCCCGGCGTCCCGGCCAGGGTCTCCAGCGCCGCAGGCAGCGGCCCGTCCACCGCCCGCACCCGGCACACCCCGTCCAGCGCCGCCAGCGCGTCGCCCAGCGGCAACCGCGGCAGCACCCGGTGGATCGCCCGCACCTGGAGCGGGTAGCGGGCCGAGTCGACCAGCAGCACCAGGCCGCTGGCCCACGCCCCGGCGTCTCCGCCGCGGTGCTCCCCGGCCAGCCGCTGGTACGTCGCCCAGCGGTGGTGCCCGTCGGCGATCAGCGCCTCCCGGGAGGCGAGATCCGCGCACACCGCGTCGATCTCGGCCGGGTCGGTCACGGACCACAGGCGGTGCGCGAAACCGTCCTCGGTGGTGGTCGTCAGCAGCGGCGCCCGGGTCAGCGCGCCCTCGATCACGGCGGTCGCCCCCGTGACCGTGCCCTCGCTCCGGTAGGCGAGCAGCAGCGGCTCGAAGTTGGCCGCGGTCTCCCGCATCAGCGCCGCCCGGTCGGCGACGATCTCCGGGACCACGTCCTCGTGCGGCAGCACCGGCCCGTCCAGGCGCAGCGCGCCGATCAGCCCACGTTGCAGCACCTCCCCGCGCCGCTGCTCGTAGACGTACAGCGCCGGTGTCCCGTCGGCGGCCAGCACGCCCTCCCCGCGCCAGCGGTGCAGCGTGTCGGCGGCCTTGCGGTGCCGCGCGGCCGGGTCGACGGTGTGCGGCAGGATCAGCCGCACGATGTTGTACGGGTCGGCCGTCTCCAGGTGCAGCACACCGTCCGGGCGCACGATGACGTCGTACGGCGGGGACGTCACCGCGGCGAGCGAACTCACGCGCTCCGGGACGTAGCGCAGTCCGCGGAAGGGCAGCAGCCGCAGGCCGTCGGTGGCCCGGGCGGGGGCGTCGTGGGCGTCGTTGCCGTCAGTGCGCATCCCGGAATGCTATGCGGACCGGCGCACGGCGCCAGGGGGCGGGTACGCGATGATCGGTGGGGAAGACACCCGACCGAAGACCAGGGAAGAACCATGCTGCGAGCCTGCGAGACGGCACTGAGCCAGGCGTACGACACCGCCCTGCTCGACCTGGACGGCGTCGTGTACGCCGGCGGCGCCGCGGTGCCGCACGCCGTCGAGGCGCTCGCCGCCGCCCGCCGGGACGGGATGCGGCGGGCGTTCGTCACCAACAACGCCGCCCGTACCCCGCAGACCGTCGCCGACCACCTCGCCCGTCTCGGCGTGCCCGCCGCCGCGGACGAAGTGATCACCTCCGCGCAGGCCGTGGCGCGTCTCGTCGCCGAGCAGCTTCCGCCCGGCTCACGCGTGCTGTGCGTCGGCGGCGACGGGCTGCGCGTGGCGCTGACCGAACGAGGCCTGGAGACCGTCGAGTCCGCGGACGACGACCCGGCCGCCGTCGTGCAGGGCTACGGCGGGCCGGAGTTGGCGTGGGGACGTCTCGCCGAGGCCGCTCTTGCCGTCGGACGCGGTGCCTCCTGGTACGCCTCCAACACCGACCTCACCATTCCCAGCGGACGGGGCATCGCCCCCGGCAACGGCGCCGCCGTGGAGGTCGTCCGGATCGCCACCCGGTGGATGCGGGACGCTCCCGAACCGCAGGTGGCCGGAAAGCCGCGGCCGCCCATGCACCGCGAGACGATCCTGCGCACCGGCGCCGAACGGCCGCTGGTGGTCGGCGACCGGCTCGACACCGACATCGAGGGCGCGCACGCCGGCGGCGTGGACGCGTTGCTGGTGATGACGGGGGTGACGGACGGGGCGCAACTCCTGGCCGCCCCGCCGCCGCACCGGCCCGCCTATGTCGCCGCGGACCTGCGGGGGCTGCTCGCCCCGCACCCCGGGACCACCGGCGACCCGGTGACCGGTTTCCGCTGCGGCGGCTGGCGCGCACGCGCGGCGGAGGGTGCGCTCGCCCTGGAGGGCGGCGGCGACCCCGTCGACGGCCTGCGCGCCCTGTGCGGCGCCGCCTGGGCGGCCGGGGGCGACGGCTGCTGCGACCTCGACTCCGCCAAGGCACTGGCCCGCCTGGGCTGGTGACGGCGGGGGCCGTCCCGCGCGGGCGCGGTCTCGTACGGGCGCGGCCGCAGCCGGGCGGTGCTTGCGGGCGGGGTCAGTCCTCCGGGACGCGGGCGAGGCCGGCCTCGGCCTCGGCGGTGAGCTTCTCCTCCGAGGCGCCGAGCCGCCAGTAGCCGCCGAAGGTCACGGCACGCCGCGCGAACCCGCGCTCGTTCACCAGATGGCGACGCAGCGCGCGCACCGTGCCCGCTTCGCCCGCGATCCAGGCGTACGGCGCTCCCGGCGGCAGCGCCGCCGACCGCAGGGCCTCCACCGCCACGTCCGTACGGTGCCCGGAACGGCCGGACCGGACCAGCCAGGTGATCTCGGCATCGGCCGCAGTGTCCAGTTCCGTCAGGTCGCCCGCCTCGGGAACCTCCACGAACACCCGGGCCGGCAGCCCCGCGGGCAGCGACTCCAGGATGGCGCCGAGGGCGGGCAGCGCCGTCTCGTCACCGCTGAGCAGCACCCAGTCGGCGTCGTCCGGGAGCCGGAAGCAGACGCTCTTGTTGTCCGGAACCACCGGACCCAGCAGCGTCACCCGGTCGCCCGGGCCGGCGGTCCGCGCCCACCGCGAGGCCGGACCGCCGTCGCCGTGCAGGGCGAAGTCGACGTCCAACTCGTCCGCGCGCTGGGCGCGGACGGTGTAGGCGCGCATCACGGCCCGTTCCTCCGGGTCCATCGCGCGGTAGCGGGCGAACCAGTCCGCTCCCGTCGGCACGACGGGTGCGGACTGGCCGGGATGCGGAAGGAACAGTGAGAAGCTCTGATCGCTCCCCCCGCTCGCGAAGCCCGCCATGGCCTCGCCGCCGAGGGTCACGCGCAGCATCGTCGGACCGAGCCGGCGGGTGCGCACCACGTGCAGTTCGAAGAACGCGAACGGCGCGGCGGGCGCGGGTGCTTCGCGGGCGGCGGCACTCATACGGATTCCTTCCGTGCGGGGGTCAGCCGACCTTCGCGGCGTCCTCGACGGCCTTCGCCAGGCGCTCCACCAGCGGAGCCGAGCCCGCGTAGGAGAAGCGCGGCTCGCTCGACCACGGGGTGACCTGGCCGGCCTTCACCGCGGGCAGGTCGCGCCAGGAGGGCTTGGCCTTCAGCTGCTCCGGCTGGAGCGTCGCGGTGCGGTCGTCGAGGAAGAGCAGGTCGGCGTCGTACTTGTCGGCGTTCTCCCAGCTCAGGCTCTCGAAGTAGCCGCCCTCGTCCAGGTTGTCCGGCGTGACGAGCTGCACGCCGAGTTCCTGGAAGAACATCAGGTCGGCGCTCATCCCCGGGTTGGAGGCGTAGAAGAGGTCCTTGCTGCCCGAGCAGGCCAGGACCTTCAGGCCGCCGCTCGCCTTCGCGGCCCTGCGGAGCCGCTCGGCGGCCTTCTCGAAACGCGCCTTGGCGGAGGTGACCTGCTGCGCCTTCAGGTCGGCGCCCAGGGACTCGGCCAGATCCGCGTAGCGGCCGATGACGTTCTTCAGCGAGGTGCGGGACGCCGTGATCGCGACGGTCGGCGCCAGCTTGACGATCTTGTCCTTGCTCTCCTCGGGCACGAACCACAGCGCACCCGGCTCGTACATGTTGGTGATGAGCACCTGGGGACGGGTCTTGGCGTACTTCTCGATGCTGAACTCGCCGTAGGCGTTGCCGATGATCTCCAGCCGGTCGACGTCGAGGTCGCCGGCCTGCGGGTCGGCCTTGCCGTTCGGCAGCTTCGTCGGGCCGAAGACGCCGACGACCTGCTCGTCGATGCCGAAGTCGTGCAGCGCGGCGGCGGTGCCGGTGAAGGCCACGATCCGGTCCGGTACCGCGTCCAGGGTGACCTTCTTCTCACGGTCGTCGGTGAACGACCAGGAGCCGCCGCCGTTTCCGCCCGAGTCGCCGCTCTTCCCGGACGTGCCGCCGTCGCCGCAGGCGGCGAGCAGAGCGCCGAGGCCGACGGCGCCGCCCGCCGCGAGGACGCCGCGCCTGGTGGGAGTGGACGTTCGGGGCTGAGACATGGCAGGGGCCTTCCTGGGACGTGCTGGGGGGACCGCAGGGTCCGCGTGCGAGGTTAGGTTAACCTAACAAAGCACTGTCCCCGTGGCCGGGTGAGTCGCGTCACCGGGCCCCGACCGGAGCCGCGTACGTGTCGCTGACCAAGTCCCCGCCGCCGGAGTCGCCCCAGGCGGCATCGCCGGGCACCCGGCCGCCCCGCGGGCGGAACGCCGTGCGCGCCGCCGGCCTCCTCGTCTCGCTGGTGCTGCTCTGCGTGCTGCTCGCCCTGAGCGTCGCCCTGGGCGCCAAGGCCCTCACCCTCGACGAGGTGTGGGCCGGCCTGACCGACGACACGTCCGGGAGCTGGACCGTCGTGCACGACATGCGGCTGCCGCGCACGCTGCTCGGCCTCATGGTCGGCACCGCGCTGGGGCTGGCGGGCGGGGTGATGCAGGCCCTGACCCGCAACCCGCTGGCCGACCCCGGCCTGCTCGGCATCAACGCCGGCGCCGCCGCGTCCGTCGTCACCGCCCTCTCGTTCCTCGGCATCACCGGCTTCTCCGGCTACGTGTGGTTCGCCTTCGCCGGAGCCGCCGCCGTGGCCGTCCTGGTCTACACCGTCGGCGGCGGACGCGGCGCCACCCCGGCACGCCTGGCGCTCGCCGGTGCCGCCCTGAACGCCGCCCTGTTCAGCTACGTCAACGCCGTGATGCTGCTGGACACCTCGTCGCTGGACCTGATGCGGTTCTGGACGGTCGGCTCGCTCGCCGGGACACGGCCGGAAATCCTCGAGAGCCTGGGGTGGTTCGTCGTGATCGGCACGGTCGGGGCCCTCGCCCTGGCCCGCCCGCTCAACGCCCTCGCGCTGGGCGACGACTCCGCGCGGGCCCTCGGTGCCCGTCCCGCGGAGGTCCGCAGAGGCGCCATGGTGACCGTGACGCTGCTCTGCGGCGCCGCCACCGCCGCCTGCGGTCCCATCGTCTTCGTCGGCCTGATGGTCCCGCACATGGTCCGCGCGCTCACCGGCCCGGACCTGCGCTGGATGCTCCCGTACTGCGCCGTGCTCGCCCCCGTCCTGCTGCTGGCCGCCGACGTGGCCGGCCGCCTCCTCGCCCGGCCCTCCGAACTCCAGGTCGGCATCGTCACCGCGGTGCTCGGCGGCCCGCTGTTCCTGTACTTCGTGACCCGGCGGAAGGTGGCCCGCGCATGAGCGTCAAACGCGCCGCCGCAGGGAGCTTCTCCGTCGTCTTCCGGCCCCGCGCCCTGGCCGTCGGCACCGGCTGCGCGGTACTCGCCCTGGCCGGCGCCGTGTTCGCGATCGCCGCGGGCAGCGGCGACTACCCGATGAACCCCCTGGACGTACTCCGGGTCCTGACGGGTTCCGGCGCGCCCGGCGACGAGTTCGTCGTCGAGGAGCTGCGCCTGCCCCGCACCGCCACCGCCCTCCTGGTGGGCGCCGCGTTCGGCCTCGGCGGCGCCGTCTTCCAGACCGTGGTCCGCAACCCGCTCGGCAGCCCCGACGTGCTCGGCTTCACCAGCGGTTCCGCGACCGGCGCCCTCACCGCCGTGGTCCTCATCGGCGGCGGCAGCACCGCGCTCGCCTTCGGCGCCGTCTTCGGCGGACTCGCCACCGGCCTGCTCATCTACCTTCTCGCCTGGCGGCAGGGCGTGCACGGCTATCGCCTCGTCCTCGTCGGCATCGGCGTGATGGCCATCCTCACCGGCGTCAACGGCTACCTGCTCACACGCGCCCAGATCCTCGAAGCCGGGCGCGCCGTGCTGTGGATCACCGGCAGCCTCGACGGACGCGGCTGGGAGGACGCCCTGCCCCTGCTCGTCGCGCTGGTCGTGCTGCTGCCGGTCGTCCTGCTGTACTGCGCGCGGCCGCTGCGCATGCTGGAGATGGGCGACGACGCGGCCTCCGGCCTGGGCATAGCGGTCGAACACGTCCGCCTGACGGTGCTCACCGCCGCCGTCCTGCTGGTCTCCTTCGCCTCGGCCGCCGCCGGCCCCGTCGCCTTCGTCGCCCTGACCGCGCCGCAGCTCGCCCGGCGCCTGACCCGCGCCCCCGGGCCGAACCTGCTGCCGGCGCTCTTCATGGGCGCCGCGCTGCTGGTCGTCGCCGACCTCGCCGCCCAGCGCCTGATACCCGGACACACCCTGCCCGTCGGCGTCGTCACCGGCGTCGCGGGCGGCGCGTATCTGGTGTGGCTGCTGGCCACCGAACGCAGGGCGGGACGGATATGACCCCCGCCGGCCCGCCCACGGCGGACACCCGCCGCCCGACCCGCCGCCCCCGCACGCCCGGACGGACGGGCACAGGAAGAGGACCCGCGACATGAAGCAGTTCACCGGCACCGGCCCGGGCGTCCGGATGACGAAGGGCGAGCCCCCTGCGGCCGGCGGCGTCGACGCCACCCGGCTCGCCGGGGTGGACATGACCCTCGCCTACGACCAGCGCACCATCGCCCGCGAGCTGTCCGTCTCCGTCCCCGACGAGTCCTTCACCGTCGTCGTCGGCCCCAACGCCTGCGGCAAGTCCACGCTGCTGCGCGCCCTGTCCCGGATGCTGAAGCCCGCCGTGGGCCGGGTGCTGCTGGACGGCCGCGACATCGCGGCGCTGCCCGCCAAGCAGGTCGCCCGCACCCTCGGCCTCCTGCCGCAGTCCTCCCTCGCCCCGGACGGCATCACCGTCGCCGACCTCGTCGGACGCGGCCGCTACCCGCACCAGAGCCTGCTGCGCCAGTGGTCGCGCGAGGACGAGCGGATCGTCGACCGGGCCATGGCCGCCACAGGCGTCTCCGCGCTGGCCGACCGCTTCGTGGAGGAGCTCTCCGGCGGCCAGCGGCAGCGGGTGTGGATCGCGATGGTGCTGGCCCAGGAGACGCCGCTGCTGCTGCTCGACGAGCCCACGACATACCTGGACATCGCCCACCAGATCGACATCCTCGACCTCTGCGCCGGGCTGCACGAGGACGGCCGCACGGTGGTGGCCGTCCTGCACGACCTCAACCACGCCGCCCGGTACGCGACCCACCTCATCGCGATGCGCGACGGCCGCGTCGTGGCCGAGGGGCGGCCGCAGGACGTCGTCACGGCGGACCTGGTGGAGGACGTCTTCGGCATGCCGTGCCGGGTCATCGACGACCCGGAGACCGGCACCCCCCTGGTCGTCCCGGCCGCCCGCCGGCGATAGCCGCCTCCCGCACATGGGGGCGACTTTGCGCCGTCGGCGCGACGGGCCGCGCGACCGCCCGCCCCGACCGGGTAGCGTCGCCCCCATGAACGACGCGACGCCCGGCGACGCCCCGGACCAGCCCGGACCCCGTCCCGGCCCCCGCCCGCTGCCGGGCCCGCCGCCGCACGGACCGGGGGCGCCCGGACCCGTGCGCCGCCCGCTGGGCACGCACGGCGGCGCGGGTCCGCACCCGCCCGCTCCCGCCGCGCCGGAGCCGGAGCCGGCGCCCGCTCCGGAGGCCCCCGCGCCGGGGACGTCCGGGCCGGAGGCGCCCGGGCCAGAAGCCACCGAGCCCGAGGCGACCGAGTCCGGCACGCCCCAGGCGGCGACCCCCGCGAACGCCCGTGCGGACGCGCACCACGACGGCCTCGACGCGCACCACGACGGCCGCCCGGACGAGGACGACCACGGCCCGCAGCCGCTCGGCGTGCGCACCGAGCAGACCGGCGACCCCGACGTGGACGCGCAGCTCCGGCGCCTGGAGGACGCCGACCACCTCGCCGTGTCCGGCCACCTCGAGGTGTACGAGGATGTGCACCGCGGCCTGCGCGACACGCTGACCGCGCTCGACCGGCACGACACCAGGAGCTGACCCGCACGTGGCTGCGACCCGCCCGCAACGCAAGCGACTCGACGCGGAACTGGTGCGCCGCAGGCTCGCCCGTTCCCGCGAGCACGCGAGCCGGCTGATCGCCGAGGGGCGGGTGACCGTCGGCGGTGCGACCGCCACCAAAGCGGCCACCCAGGTCGAGACCAGCGCCGCACTCGTCGTCCGGGAGGACGACGCCGACCCGGACTACGTCTCCCGCGGCGGCCACAAGCTCGCCGGCGCCCTCGAGGTCTTCGGCCCGCAGGGTCTGGAGGTGACCGGCCGCCGCGCGCTGGATGCGGGCGCGTCCACCGGCGGGTTCACCGACGTGCTGCTCCGGGCCGGGGCCGGACACGTCGTCGCCGCCGACGTCGGCTACGGCCAGCTCGCCTGGTCCCTCCAGAGCGACCCGCGCGTCACCGTCAAGGACCGCACGAACGTACGCGAGATGACCGTGGAGGACGTGGACGGCCGGCCCGTCGGCCTGGTCGTCGGCGACCTGTCGTTCATCCCGCTCGGACTCGTGCTGCCCGCGCTCGTCCGGTGCGCCGCACCCGACGCCGACCTGCTGCTGATGGTCAAACCGCAGTTCGAGGTCGGCAGGGAACGGCTCGGCAGCGGCGGCGTGGTGCGCAGCGCCGCCCTGCGCGCGGAGGCCGTGCGGACGGTGGCGGAACGGGCGGCGCACCTCGGCCTCGGCGTGCGCGGCGTCACCGCCAGCCCGCTGCCCGGGCCGTCCGGGAACGTCGAGTACTTCCTGTGGCTGCGCGCCGGTGCACCGAAGCTGGACCCGGCGGACGTCGAACGAGCGGTGGCGGAGGGGCCCCAGTGACGACGAAGGCGACCGAGACGACCACCCCGGGGACGAGCGCGGAGGCCGACGCCACCCGCACCGTCTTCCTGCTGGCGCACACCGGGCGGCCCGCCGCCGTCCGCAGCGCCGAACTCGTGGTCCAGGGACTGCTGCGCAACGGCATCGGCGTGCGCGTGCTGGGCGACGAGGCCAGCGACATGCCGCTGCCCCCCGCCGTGGAGACCGTCGAGGCGGCCCCCGACGTGCTCGACGGCTGCGAACTGCTCGTCGTGCTCGGCGGAGACGGCACGCTGCTGCGCGGCGCGGAGTTCGCGCGCGCGTCGGGCGTGCCCATGCTCGGCGTCAACCTCGGCCGGGTCGGCTTCCTCGCCGAGGCCGAACGCGACGACCTGGACCGCGTCGTGCACCGGGTCGTGGGCCGCAGCTACGAGGTCGAGGAGCGCATGACGCTCGACGTGCTGGTCCGCAACGACGGCCAGGTGGTGCACACCGACTGGGCGCTCAACGAGGCGTCCGTCGAGAAGGCCGCCCGCGAACGCATGCTGGAGGTCGTCACCGAGGTCGACGGCCGGCCCGTCACCGGCTTCGGCGGCGACGGCGTCGTCTGCGCCACGCCCACCGGCTCCACGGCCTACGCCTTCTCGGCCGGCGGCCCCGTGGTGTGGCCCGAGGTCGAGGCCCTGCTCATGGTGCCGATCAGTGCCCACGCGCTGTTCGCCAAGCCGCTGGTGACCGCGCCCGACTCGGTGCTCGCCGTGGAGGTGCAGCGGCAGACCCCGCACGGCGTCCTGTGGTGCGACGGGCGCCGCAGCGTCGAACTCCCCGCCGGCGCCAGGGTGGAGGTCCGCCGCGGCGCCGTCCCGGTACGACTCGCCCGGCTGCACCACGCCTCGTTCACGGACCGCCTGGTCGCGAAGTTCGCCCTCCCGGTGGCCGGCTGGCGTGGCGCCCGCCGGCCTTAGGAGGCGGCGCGGCGGGTCGTGACGCGGAGGGAGAGGATCTCCGCGACGGCCTCCAGCCAGCGCGCGGCCTGCTCGTCGCCGTCCGGCCCGGTGACGACCGCGGCCGCCGTCTCCAGCCAGCCCCGGACCTGTTCCGCGGCGGCCTCGCCCGGCACGGGCTCCTCCAGTTCCGCCGCGTAGCGGGCGCCGCCGCTGCGGACGACCTTGGCGAGGAACGCCACCGCGCGCGGCGGCACGCCCAGCCGGTCCAGGCGCACGGCGGCACCGACGGCGCCGTCGCCGAACAGCGCGGTGCGGTGCGGCCCGCCGAACGACAGTCCGTAGCGCAGCATCGCCGCCGGATCGGCCTGCGCCAGCTCGTCGTCGGTCCGCGACGGGGGCGGGGGAGTGGATGCGGAGTTCATGCGCGCCTCGGTCATTTCACGGTCACGGTGTACGTGTGGATCTTCGCCCGGTCCTCGGCGTCGGGCGTGGGACTCCCGCTCGGGACCGGGCTGGGCACGACCGGCCCGCCCATGTCGCCGCCGCCCGTGCAGGCGGTGTAGGGGCACTGGATGAGGCGGATCTTCGTGGTGCCCTTCCCGACCGCCTCGAAGCGGAAGTGGTACGTGCCTTCAGACGCCCCTTGCGGGCCGCTGTCGTCCCCCCGTTCCTCGTCGGTACCCGTCGACCGGACGACGCCGGAGTCCGGATCGGGCGAGGTGATGTACCAGTTCTCGCCCATGGCGAGGGAGACGGGAGCGGACAGGACGAATTCCTCGCCCACCTCCGCCTGGACGCTGCTCTCTCCGAGCTCGTACTCGTCGGGCCCGCCGAGGCCGCAGCCGGAGAGGACTGCGACCGGCAGGAGGGCCCAGGCGGCTCGGTGTCGGACGAATCGCACGATGCTCTCGTTTCTCATTCGGCGGGCAGGTGGACGGCGTAGGCGTCGGGCAGGTCGTTGTCAGAGGCCTTCTGCATGTTCCCGTTGACGAAGTCGTCCTCGCTCACCCAGGTCGTGGTGCCCCAGGGGTTGTACACCTGGAGCATGTCGCCCTGCTGACCGATGATCATCATCGAGTGGCCGCTGCGGTCACCGTCCTCGTTGTACCCCTCGACGCCGATGGGTACGGGCTTGCCCTCCGCGACCGACTTCTCGATCTCCGGCAGCACGTCCCGGCGTGCGTCCTCGCTGCGGACCTCCTGCAGCTCGTACTCGCTGCCGGTGTGCGGACTGATCTCGTTGTTCGAGATCTCGGTCTTGCCGTCGTTGTCCATCCCCGACGGTTCGCCGAACAGGCCGTACTCGTAGTTTCCGTCGCCGTCCTCGTGGAGACGCGTCTGCTCGTCGCCCAGGCGTTCCCGGAACGCCTCCGGGTCGTCCTCCTGCCCCGAGGGCCCGCCGGTCAGTTCCAGCGCGTAAACGGGGTCGACCAGGGCGCGAGCGGTCACCACGGTGGACGGTACGCACGTCGACCCCTCCTGGGACCACCGCTCACCGTTGAAGGTCTGCTGGTCCTTGTTGTTGTTGGACCCGTCCGCGGCCGTTCCTTCATCGACCAGGCTGTCGCCAGCCGTCGTGATGGGCGAGAGGTGTTCCTGGAGCCAGACCGGGTCCTTGTCGTGGATCTTGTCGCGGAACTCCTCGACCTCGTCGAGGCTGTAGCCGGCTGCGAGTGCCTTGACGAGGTAGGCGCGCTCCTGAGGGGACCCGGAGTCGGCGAGCATCCGTTCGAACGCGGCCTGCTCCTGCGGGCTCATCTTCTCCAGGTGACGCCCCGACCGTTCCAGGTCGTTGGCCGTCAGGAGCTCGTTCTGCTCCAGCGGGCCGCCGACCTGGCCGATGTCGGCGAGGACGAGGCGGTCGGCGGCGGAGATCTCGTCCGTCCGCATCTGTCCGGCGCGCGCCTCGGAGGCGAACTTGTTGAGCACCCGCGCGGCCGTCCGCGCCGCGTCGTCCGCCTTGACGGCCGCCGCGTGCAGCTCGTCGGCGCCCCCGACGGCGATCTTCTGGGCGCGCTTGCGTTCCTCCTCCTCGGCGTCCTTCTCCACCCAGTCGTCGAAGAAGCCGTCCTCGCCGCCGAGGATGGTGCGGGCCTGACGCAGCTGGCCGCGGCCGGACTCGTCGGTCGACTGCGCGGACGTCAGGGCGTCGGACAGGTCGTACAGCGCCTTCGACGCCTTGCGGAACGCCTCCTCCATCTGCTCGGCGGAACGGCCGGCGGCCGCCACCACCTCGGCGGCCTTGGCGCCCGTGCTGCCCACCCAGACCGAGGGGAGGCCGGACCTGGCCACC
This sequence comes from Streptomyces hazeniae, assembly GCF_031845485.1. Taxonomy (NCBI): domain Bacteria; kingdom Bacillati; phylum Actinomycetota; class Actinomycetes; order Kitasatosporales; family Streptomycetaceae; genus Streptomyces; species Streptomyces hazeniae. The sequence continues at coordinate 68,150 of NZ_JAVREQ010000027.1, read as the reverse complement.
GCTTCGACGCGCGTCTGCACGTCCCCGGCGTCGTCGGCCTGGCTCTTGTAGGTCTTCGCGATGCCGTCCAGCATGCTCGGGGAGCCGACGGGTGCCGAGACGTCGAGCAGCTTGCCGATCGCGTCGAGCAGGGCGTTCTTGTCCCCGGCGTCGGAGACGGACTTCCGGTGTCCGGCTATGGCTTCCCTGCGGTCGGTGGTGGATTCGCCTGCTGCGGCCATGACGTGTTCGCCCCGTGGGTGGTGGGTGGGTGACGGCGGACGCGCGCACCGGGCCGGCCGCGGCGGGCGCGGCCGTCGCGGCGCACGACGGGAGGTGCGGAGGTGCGGTGAGGCCTGCTGTGGTGGTGCTCAGCCGAAGTCGGCGAGGCCCGGGGGCGTGTGCGTGGCCGGTGCGGGTCCGCCGACGAGGGGTGGGTCGCCGAGTGCGGCGGGGCGTTCGCCGGGCGCGGGACCGCTCACGAGCGGCGGCTCGCCGATGACCGCCGGGCGTTCGCCGGGCGCCGGTCCGCCGGTGATCCCCGGGTGGGGGAGCGTGGCCGGGGTGGGCATCGTCGTCAGGCCGTCTCCGCCGGCGGCCGAGTTCAGCCCGTTCTGCGCGAAGACGTCGGCGCCCTGGTAGTTCTGCTGCGAGATGCGGACCTTGTCCGCCAGCTCGTGCAACGCGGCCTCCAGCACCTTCGCCTCGGCCTGCCAGGCGTCGGCGAAGCCGTCGTGGGCCGGGCCCGAGTCCGAGCCGCCCAGCGTGTCGGCCGGGTAGCACACCTGCATGTCGACGGCCTTGCGGATGTCGCCGACGTCGTCGCCCGCCCGGTCGAGCTTGCCGGCCTCGCCGGCCATGCCGCTCTTCCGGACCTCGTACCCGTTCCCCGCCCCGCCGGACATGCCGCGTCCCCCTGCTCGCTCCGACCGGCACGCCCCCTCGGCCCCGGTACGCCGATCATGAGCATACCCGTACTCGGTGTCATGACCACGGACACCTGGTGCAGGTCAGGTGCCGTTGCCGTGCCGACACGCCCGGCGCGGGCGGACGTGCCGCCGTGACTCGTGCACGCGTGCGGAGGGCCCCGCAGGGGCGGCGTACGACGGCCGGGGGTGGTTTCCGGCAGGGAACCTCGTATGGTCGTATCCGTGTTGCAGGAGATGCGGATCAAGGACCTCGGCGTGATCGACGACGCCGTCGTCGAGCTGTCGCCCGGTTTCACCGCGGTGACCGGCGAGACCGGCGCGGGCAAGACCATGGTCGTCACCAGCCTCGGCCTGCTGCTCGGCGGCCGCGCCGACGCCGCCCTGGTGCGGGTCGGGGCCAGGTCCGCGGTCGTGGAAGGCCGCATCGTCGTCGCGCCGGACGCACCCGCGGCCGTACGGGCCGCCGAGGCGGGCGCCGAACTGGACGAGGACGCGCTGCTGGTCAGCCGTACCGTCTCGGCCGAGGGCCGCTCCCGGGCCCACGTCGGCGGCCGGTCCGTCCCGGTCGGGCTGCTCTCCGACCTCGGTGACGACCTGGTCGCGGTGCACGGCCAGACCGACCAGCAGGGGCTGCTGCGCCCCTCCCGCCAGCGCCAGGCGCTGGACCGGTACGCGGGCGACGCCGTCGCCGTGCCGCTCGCCGCCTGGGGCGGGGCCTACAAGCGGCTGCGCGCCGTCACGCTGGAGCTGGAGGAGCTGACCACCCGGGCCCGCGAGCGGGCGCAGGAGGCCGACCTCCTGAGGTTCGGCATCGAGGAGATCGCCGCCGCCGAGCCCCGCGCGGGGGAGGACGACGAGCTGGCCGCCGAGGCGGAACGCCTCGGCCACGCCGAGGCCCTCGCCTCGGCCGCCGCCACGGCGCACGGCGCGCTCGCCGGCGACCCCGCCGATCCCGAGGGCGTGGACGCGAACGCGCTGGTCGCGGGTGCCCACCGCGCGCTGGAGGCGGTACGCGCCCACGACCCGGCGCTGGCCGCTCTCGCCGACCGGCTGAGCGAGGTGTCCATCCTGCTCACCGACGTCGCCGGGGAACTCGCCGGCTACGCCGACGACCTGGACGCCGACCCGCTCCGGCTCGCCGCGGTCGAGGAGCGCCGTGCCGCTCTGACGCAGCTCACCCGCAAGTACGCCGACGACATCGCGGGCGTCCTCGCCTGGTCCGAACGCAGCGCAACCCGGCTCACCGAACTCGAGGGCGACGACGACCGGATCGGTGAACTCGCCGCCGAACGCGACGCACTGCGCACCGAGCTGGCCGGTCTGGCCGCACAGCTCACCGAGGCACGCACGGGCGCGGCGAAACGGTTCGCGGCCGCGGTGACCGGCGAGCTGGGCGAACTGGCCATGCCGCACGCCCGGGTGTCGTTCGCGCTGCGCCGCACGGAGGACCCGCAGGGTCTGGAGATCGACGGCGGCGCCTACGCCTACGGGCCGCACGGCACCGACGAGGTGGAGCTGCTGCTCGCCCCGCACCCCGGGGCGCCGCCGCGGCCGGTCGCCAAGGGCGCCTCCGGAGGCGAACTGTCCCGGGTCATGCTGGCCGTCGAGGTCGTGTTCGCGGACTCGGACCCGGTGCCGACGTACCTGTTCGACGAGGTCGACGCGGGGGTGGGCGGCAAGGCGGCGGTCGAGGTCGGGCGACGGCTGGCGCGGCTGGCCCGTTCCGCGCAGGTCGTGGTCGTCACCCACCTCCCGCAGGTGGCGGCGTTCGCCGACCGGCACCTGGTGGTGGAGAAGACCGACGACGGCAGCGTCACGCGCAGCGGCGTGCAGGCGATGGACGGGGAGGACCGGGTGCGGGAGCTGTCGCGGATGCTCGCCGGCCAGGAGGACTCGGAGCTGGCGCGGGCGCACGCGGAGGAACTGCTGGAGGCCGCCCGCGCCGAGGCGTGACCGTGTGCCACGCCGCGGACGACCGGCCACCGCAGGGAGGGCCGGCCGTCCGCCGCACCGCCGACGGACCCGGGGTGCGGCGGCCGTCGGTGAGTCGTGTTCAGTTGAGGCGGACGTTGTAGCGGTTGAGGACCTCACGCACGGGCTGGAAGAAGGAGCTGCCGCCGCCCATGCCGGAGGTGATGCCCAGCGCGGTGCGGCCGTCGAACAGGGCGCCGCCGGAGTCGCCGGAGTTCACCCGGGCGGCGGTCTGGACGAGCTGGCGCACCTGCCCCTGCGGGTAGTTGACGGTGACGCCGGTGCGCTGCACGGTGCCGCAGGTCAGGCCGGTGGTGCTGCCGCTCTTGCAGATGCGCTGGCCCACGCGGGCGGCGCCGGCCCGGTCGATGCGCTGCACGTCGCCGTTGTAGAGGGTGACGACGCCGGGCGCGTTGCTGTGGCGGTTGCGGATCAGGCCGTAGTCGTTGCCGGGGAAGCTGGCCCCGACGGACGGGCCTATGCCGCTCCAGTTGGCGACGCCCTTGGTGCAGTGGCCGGCGTCGATGATGTAGTTCCGGCCGTTCTTGCGGGTGTTGAAGCCGGCGGAGCAGCGGATGCCGCCGCCGGTGATGGCGGCGCCGCCCCGGATGGCCGGGCTCATCTTGCCGCGGGTCTCCTCGACGCGTACGGCGTCGCCGTGTTCGGCCGCGGCGGCGCGCAGGCGTGCGGCGGCGCGGACGTCGGTGGCGTCGGTGAGGGTGACGACGACCTGCTGGGTGACGGGGTCGGTGGCTGTCGTGGTGTGCGCGACGGCGGGCAGGTTCTCCAGCGCGGCCCTGACCGCGCGCAGTTCGGCGGTGCTGCGGGTGACCCGTTTCGGGGTGGCGCCGGCCGCGCGGACCCGGTCGGCGGCGGCGTCGCCGAGGACGTTGACCACCGGGTGGCCCCGGTCGTCCAGGTACGCGCCCGCGCTCTGCCGGCCGAGTTCGGCGGTGAGACGGTCCAGGGCCCGGATGCCGTCGTCCTGTCTGCGCAGGATCTCCGCGGCCTCGGCTCTGCTCACCCCCTCCTCGGCGGCCAGCGAGGTGAGCGCGGCGTGCTCGACGCTCGGCGCGTGACCGGGCACCTCGCCCGCGGCCACCGCGGGGGCGGGCAGGGCCAGTACGGCGCATCCGGCCAGAGCCGCGACGGCCGTGCGGAGGGCACGGGAGGTACGGCGGAGACGTCGTTGCGACATGGAGGATCCTCTCTTCTCCGGGAGGGCGAGGGCGCGGAGGCGCCCACGAGCGGTTCAGAGGCGCGGGACGACCGGGTCGGAGTGCCGGTGCAGACCCCCGGCACCCGGGCAGGCCCGGGTGCCGGGTGCCGGTTCACTCCGCGGTCTGCCCGGCCGGGGCGTGCTCCTTGACCGTGGCGGGCCCGTGCATGCCGGCCGGGGGCGCCTGCTGCGGCTGAAGGCCGACGGCGCGGGTCAGCGTGCCCAGCTGGAACCGCTTGTCGTCCAGGTGGTCGCGGCGCACCAGTACGGCGGTGGAGACGGTCGCCGCGTGGCGTTCGCCGTCGGGCAGCGCCTCGGCGGTGACGGAGAGCGCGGGAACGCCCTCGCCGAGCAGCCGGTCGGCGGTCCGGTCGTCCAGCACGTGCACCCAGGTGCGGTACGGGCTCGGCTCCTCGGTGACGCCGGGCCCGACGAGGGTGGTGCGGTCGATGCGGGCGGGCAGTGTCACGTCGGGGCAGTCGGCGGCGGTCGCCGCGCGGGCGGAGGAGGGCGCGGCGCCGAAGGCGGCACGCCAGTCGGGGTGCTGCTGGGTGCGGGCGAGTCCGGCGGCGAGGTCGGCGCGCGCCCGCGCCGGGTCGGCCACTCCGTCGGCGGTGTGCACGCACATGCGGAAGTCCTCGCGGGTGCTCACCAGCAGGCCGTTGTCCGGGGTCAGTTCGGCGTGCGCGGGAGCGGCGCCGTGCCCGAGTGCGGCGGTGGCGGCGCCCAGTACGGCCGCCATGGCGGCCAGGTGCAGGGCCGTTCTCCTGCGGATGCGGAGGCGTCGAAGCATCGGTGATCGTCCTTCCTGGCGGGGGTCAGTTGCCGTTCATCGAGGCGACGACGGAGTCGTAGTCGTAGGAACTGGGCCACCAGTTGGTCCAGTTCTGGCAGCCGTAGGTGTAGCTGCCGTGCATGATGCTGGGCGTGTGGCAGTCACCGTCCCAGCGCGGGTCGAGCAGGCCCCAGGCGTGGCCCGTCTCGTGGTTGATGAAGGCGCGGCCCACGTTGTCGAGTGCACCGCCGGTGCTGTCGACCATGTACATGACCTTCCACCGGTAGTCGGTGTGGCCGTAGTCGGAGTTGTAGACGGGGTTCTGGCTGACGGCGCAGTTGTAGTAGCCGTAGCTGCCGCCGCACACGTCGCTCCAGTCGGCGGCGTAGTGGTACTCCAGCTCGATCTCCGCCCGCTCCTGGGTGGGGTAGGAGGTGCACGGGTTCGGCGCGAGCCACAGGTCGATGCGCCAGCCGCCGGTGCCGTCCCAGTCGCGGTCGCCCTGGCCGGCCAGGGTCTGTTCCAGGAAATTCCGGGCCTGGGCGTGCGAGAGGTAGGAGCTGCCGTAGACCTGCGCGCAGTACTGCTCGTCCAGCGGCCCGGCCGCGCCGCCGCCCGCCGAGGTGTAGTGCATGGAGTTGACGTGCGTCTGGTGCGAGCTGGTGTTGTGGTGCGAGGCCTGCGCGGTGGGTGCCAGCAGCGCGGCCACCAGCAGCAGTACGGCCGTCCAGGCGGCCCGCAGTCCGAGCGGTCTGCGGGGCCGTGCGGACGGCGCGGGGTGGTCCCTCACGGTGTCTCCTTCTCTGCAGGGGGCGTGTCGGGGGTGTGCCGGGGCGCATGCCCCGGGGTCTGTCCGGTCGGGGGCTCAGCGGCGGTCGTTGCTCCAGCGGGCGCCGGACGCGTCGGCGTCGAGCTCCAGCGTGTAGCGGGCCGCCGCAGGGGTGCGCTGCGGCCCCGGTGACGACGCGGCCGCGTGCTGCGGCGCCTGTCCGGGCGTGCCCGGAAGCGGGGCGGCCACGCCGGAGACCGCGCACGCGACGGCGATCAGCAGGGGCGGCAGGTGACGCCGCAGGCGCCGCCCCGCCGTTCGCCGGGCGCGGTCGTCCGTCGCTTCGCGCACAGCGCTCTCCTCACTCCTCCGGCCACGCCCGTCCCCACCCGCTGCGCGTACATGACACGCGCAGCGGGAAGGGTGGCGACCGGAGGTGAAACGACAGTGAAACCGCAGCGCCGGGAGCCGGGGACCGGACTCCAGCACCCTCAGCACGACCTCACCGGGCGGCCCGGAGCGGCCGACGGAGACGTCGCCCGCTGCCGGGGCGCCGCCGCACGCGGCGACCACCACGGGGCGCTCTCCGAGCTGCGCACGCTCGCCAAACCGCTCTGCGACAGCGGCGCGGTCCGCAGCTTCCTGGAACTCCTCGACGCGCTCCCTCCCGCCCAGGCCCACACCGACCTCGACCTGCTGCTGCGGGCGGGGACCGCCTGGACCGAACTCACCGCCTGGCAGCGGGCCGCCGCCTGCTACCGGCGCGCCCACCGGCTCGCGACCGACCACGGCACCGCCCCCGACCTCGCCCAGGTCGTCACCGCCCAGGGAGTCCTCGCCTGGTACCGCGGCGACATCCCCGAGGCGCGGCGCCTCCTCGACCGTGCCTCCCGGCTCCTTTCCGGCACCGTCTCCGACGACCCCGCGTGGGACGAACTCCGCGAGGGGCAGGCCCTCGTGCACAGCGCCCACGGCGAACTCGACCGCGCCGAGACCCTCCTGCGCATCCAGCTCCGCACCTTCCAGCGGCGCGCCGACGCCGAGGGACAGCGCCATGTGCTGGCCAACGCCGCCGTCCTCGTCGCGCTGCGCCGTGGCGACTTCGACCACGCCGAGGCCCTGCTGGAGGAAGCCCTCGCCCTCGCCGAGGAGTACGGCCTGCAACTCGGCCTGCCCCGCACCCTTAACTGCCTGGCGTTCGTGCTGAACTGGCAGGGACGCCACGACGAGGCCCACGGTCACGCCCGGCGCGCCCTGCACGAGGGCCACCGGCTGCACGTACCGCACGCCGTCTGCTTCGCCGAGTACAACCAGGCCGTCGCCCTCGGACACCGCGGCGAGACCACGGCCGCGCTGGACGCCTGCGACCGGGCGCTGCGCGCCCTGCGGACGGGCTCCTCCTCGCTGCTGCGCGCCGACGTCCTGCTGGCCAGGGCCCGCCTGGAACGCCCGCACAGCCCGCGCCGCGCCGCCGACACCGCGCGCACCGCCGTGCACGTCGCCCGCACGCAGCAGGACCGGTGGACGCTCGGAGTCTGCCTCCTCGAACTCGCCGACATCGATGGCGCCGCCGCCGGCGCTGGCCTCCTCGCCGAAGCGGGTGCCCTCTTCCGCCGCTACGGCGACCGCCACCAGTCGCTGCGCTGGCACACCGTCGCCGCCCGGCACGCCCACGACCGCGGCGACATGGACGCGCTGGCCGGCCACGTCACCACACTGGTCACCGACATGGGTCGCTACCCCGGCCTCACCCCGCTCATCGCCGGGCGGCTGCGCAGCCTCCTCCCACCCGTCGCCGACCGCGTGGCCGCCGCACTCCCCGCCGCCGAAGGCGGCGGGGACGACTCCCTCGCACCCCTCGCCGCCGACCTGCTCGCCTCCCCGGACGAGCGGGTACGCACCTGGGCCGTCGCCGCGCTCTCCGCCCGGCCCACTCCGCGGGCGTACGCGCTGCTGGCCGGCCACCACGACGACAGCGCGGCCGTACGCGCCCGCGTCGACGAGACGATGACCGCTGCGGCCGCCGAACCGCTGCCCGGCCTCGACCTGCTGTGCCTGGGCGGCTACGAGGTCCGGGCCGGCGCGCCCGTGCCGCCCGACCGGTGGACGTCGCTGCACGCGCAGCTCATCCTCGTGTACCTCGCCGCGAACGGCGGCGCCACGCGCGACGAACTCCTCGACCTCCTCTGGCCGGAGGACGACGTGCGCCGCACCGAGGTGCGTCTGCGCAGCACCATGCGTCTCCTCCGGCACGCCCTGCGCCCGCCCTGGCGCCCCGACGCCAACTACGTGGAGCACCGTGCCGGCTCCTACCGCATCGCCCACGAGGTGCGCGTCACCACCGACTTCGCGCGGTTCGAGGCCCAGGTCGGGACGGCCCGGAGCAGCACCGGCCGAGCGCGCCGCCAGGCCTGCGGGGACGCCCTGGCCCTGTACCGGGGCGACCTCCTCCCCGGCTTCGGCCAGGACTGGGTCCGCCGGGAACGCGAACGGCTCGCGCTGGACTGGCTGTGGACGCTGGAGGAGCACGCCGCGGACCTCCTCGCCGCCGGCGCCTGCGAGGAGGCCGAAGTGCACGCCCGCCGCGTCATCGGCCGCGACCCGCTGCGCGAGCGCGCCTGGCGCGTCCTGATGGAGGTCTGCGCACGGCAGGACAGACGCGCCGAGGCCGTACGGAGCTACCTGCTGCTCCGCGAACGGCTGCGGGAGGAGCTGGCGACCGAACCCTCGCCCGCCACCCAGCGGCTCTACACGGCGATCACGGGAGACCGGCGGCCCGGCGCGGTCGGATGAACCCGCAGCACCTGTCAGACTGTCACGCGCCCGCGCACACCCCGCGCCCGGCACCCCGCGCCTCCCGCGCACCACCGACCGCCACCGCGTCCAGGAGCCTGCCCCGCCGTGATCCGCAGCGCCGAGCCGCCCCCGCCGCCGCACGGCGGCGCCCCCGTGCACGTCGTCCACGTGCTCGGCGGCACGTCACCCGGGCTGGGGCAGGAGCCTCCGTCCGCCCTGGCCTGTCTGAGCCTACGGGCGCTGACCGACGGGCTGGTGGCGCACGGCGTGCGGGTCACGGTGCACGCGCCGCCCGAGGCCGCGTCCGCCTGCCCCGACGCCTCCTGGGGCGCGGCCTTCCGTCCCGCCCACGCCCGCACGGAACCGGAAGCGGTCATGGCGCTGCGCTCCGAACTCACCGGCGCCGACCTGGTGCACGCCCACGGGCTGCGGGCCGCCGCGCTGGCCTCCCTCGCCCGGGACCTGACACGCCGGCGGGTGCCGCTCGTGGTCGGCTGGCACGACCGCGAGCCCGTCGACGGTCCGCGCGAAGGGCTGCTGCGCACGCTGGAGCGGCGGGCCGCGCGGGCGGCGGCCGTCGTCCTCTGCCCGACCCCGCGCCAGGTCGACCGGGCCCGGCGGCGCGGTGCCCGCGACGCGCGCCTGTCACCCGTCACGCTGCCCGTACCGGCGACGCCCCTGTGCGGCGCGGCGGAGAGCCGGGACAAGATCCGTGCCGAGATCGGCGCCGTGGACCGGCCGCTGCTGTTCTCCCTGGGCCGCCTCGACGCGCGGCACGGCTACGGCACGGTCGTCGCGGCGTCCCGCGCGTGGCGCGGCCTGAAGCGGCCGCCGCTCGCCGTCGTCGCCGGGGAGGGCCCCGAACGGGCGGCGCTGCAACGGCAGATCGTCGCCGAGAACCTCCCGGTGACGCTGCCCGGCCGACGGGACGACGCACTGGACCTGCTGCGGGCCTCCGACCTGGTCCTGCTGCCGGAGGGCGGCGCGTCGGCGATGCTTCTCGCCCAGGAGGCGCTGCGCGCCGGGGTCCCCGTCGCGGGAGCCTCCCGGCAGGGTGAGGGCGCCCGCGAACTCGTCGGGGAAGCGGGGGCGCTGTCACCGCCCGGCGACGCGACGGCCCTGGGCGGGACGGTCGCGGAACTGCTCCGCGACCCGGCACGGCTCGCCCGGCTGCGCGCCGCGTGCGCCGAGCGCGCAGCCGTCCTCCCGACCGGAGAACAGCGTGTCACCCACGTGCTGGCGGTCTACGACGAGCTCCTGGGCCTCCGCCGCTGACGAGGTCCCTCGCGCCCCTCTCGCGCCGCCGTGGGCGGGGCCGTCAGGACGTCGTCCGGCGCGCGTTTGCCGCCGGACAGGCCCTACGTGCTGGAGGCGCGGACGACGAGCTGGGCCGGGGTGACGACCGGGGCGGGAGGCGGGCCGGCCGGGGAGGGGTCCAGACGGCGCAGCAGCAGTTCGGCCATCATCCGCCCCATTCCCTCGACGTCCTGTCGGACCGTCGTCAGCGGGGGGTCCGCCCACGCCGCGGGCTCCAGGTCGTCGTAGCCGACGACCGCGACGTCCTCCGGCACCCGGCGCCCCGCCGCGCGCAGCGCCCGCAGCGCGCCGGACGCCATCAGGTCCGATCCGGCGAACACCGCGTCCAGCTCCGGCTCACGGCCCAGCAGTTCGCGCATCGCCCGTTCGCCGCCCTCGGCGGTGAACGCGCCGTGCGCCTCGCCCGCGCCCGCAGCCCCGGCGGCGGCCAGCGCGTCCCGGTGCCCCTGGAGGCGGTCCAGCGCCGAGGTCTGGTCCAGCGGGCCGGTGATGACGGCGATGCGCCGCCGGCCCCGCTCCAGCAGGTGTGCGACCGCCTGCCGGGCGCCGCCCCGGTTGTCGGTGTCGACGTACAGCAGGTCGGGGTCCTTCTCCGCGCCCGGCCAGCCGGGGCGGCCGCCGAAGACCGTGGGCAGCCCGGACTCCGCGGCCATCGCCGGAAGCGGGTCCTCGGAGTGCAGCGAGAACATCAGGGCGCCGTCGACGTGGCCGCCGGAGAGGTAGCGGCCGATCCGCGCGTAGTCCCGGCGGTGTTCCAGCAGCATGAGCAGCAACTGCGTGTCCCGCTCGGACAGTTCGCGGCTGATGCCGCGCAGCTGCTGGGAGAAGAACGGGTCGGAGAACACCCGCGTCTCCGGTTCGGCGATGACCACGGCCACGGCTCCGGTGCGGCGGGTCACCAGGCTGCGCGCGGCGCTGTTCGGCACGTAGCCCAGCTCCTCGACCGAGCGCTGCACCTTCTCGCGGACCTCGGTCCGTACGCCCGGGCCGCCGTTGACGACCCGCGAGACCGTCGCGCGGGAGACGCCCGCATGGGCGGCGACGGCCTCCAGGGTGGGCCGGGAACCGCGGACACCGTGCACGTCGAACTCCTATCCGTCGTCGGCCCTTGACGCTACCGCGAGCGCGCGGCATGGTGCATGACCACGGCGTGAGAGCGCTCTCACGTGGGCGCGGTACGCCGGAAAGGCCCCACCCCTCCCGAAACGACCCCCACCTGCGAGAGGTGAATGACATGGGCACGATGAAAAGCCGCTTCACGCGGCGCATGTTCCTCGGCGGCGTCGCCGCCACCGCCGTCTCCGCCGGAACAGCGGCCGGTCTCGCCACCGCCGGCACCCCGCGCACCGCACCCGCGCGCGGGACCGCGGCGACGATGGACCTCACCGTCGTCAACGAGACCGGCCGCTACGGCAACGCGGACATCCGTCTCTACGTGGTCGGCAACGACGGCACCCGCCAGGTGCGCCTGACCCCGGAGGGCACCGTCGCGCCCGTCGCCCTGTCGGACAACGGCCCGGACGGCTACACCGACTACGCCATCCCCCTCGCGGCCGGCGGTGCGACGACCCTGACGCTGCCGCACATGTCCGGCCGCATGTACGTCGCGCTCGGCGCGGACCTGAAGTTCAAGGCCGTCCGCGACGGCAACGGCAACGCCGCCCTCGCCTACCCCGCGGGCTGGGTCTCCGGCGACCCCAACTACGACGTGCTGCACGACTGCGCGGAGTTCACGTTCAACTCCGCCGGCATGTTCTGCAACACCACCATGGTTGACATGTTCAGCGTGCCGCTGTCCATCCGCCTCACCGGAGCGGCCGACCAGACCACCGGCACCCTCCGACCGGGTGGACGGGCGCAGATCTTCGACGCGCTGCGCGGCAGCGGACCGTTCTCGTCCCTGGTCGTCGACGACCGGCGCGTCATCGCCCCCGGCCACGGCCTGGACGCCGGGCTCTTCCCCGCCGACTACTTCGGCGGCTACATCGACCGGGTGTGGGACACGTACGCCTCCCGCGACCTGCGGGTCACCACCAACGCCGGGACGTTCACCGGCCGCGTCTCCGGCGGGCGGCTCTCCTTCACCGGCCCCGCGAGCGTGTCCTTCGACCGGCCCTCGACACGCGACGTCCTCTTCTGCGACGGGGCGCTCGCCGCCCCCAACGACGGCACCACCGGCCCCGTGGCCGCGATCCTCGGCGCCGGGTTCAACCGCACCACCCTGGCCGCGCACGCCGACCAGCCGACCGGCGACCCCGGCGGCTTCTACCAGGACGACCCCGTGCACGCCTACGCCCGTGCGATGCACGAGGCCACCGAGGACGGGAAGGCCTACGGCTTCGCCTTCGACGACGTCGGAGGCTACGCCTCCTACATCCAGGACGGAGCTCCCCGCTCCTTCACCCTGACGCTCACGCCGTTCTAGGCCGGCGCACGGCGCATCAGGCGTCCGCGTACGGCGGCGTCAGCCGCCGTACGCACCCGAGGCGGTCAGCCGCAGTGCCGTGTCGATCAGCGGCACGTGGCTGAACGCCTGCGGGAAGTTGCCGACCTGGCGGCCGCGCACCGGGTCCCACTCCTCGGCGAGCAGCCCCAGGTCGTTCCGCAGTGACAGCAGCCGGTCGAACAGCTTCCGCGCCTCGTCCACCCGGCCGATCATCGCCAGGTCGTCCGCCAGCCAGAAGGAACACGCCAGGAACGCGCCCTCGTTGCCCTCCAGGCCGTCGACGTTCGTGTCGCCCTCCTCGCCGGAGGTCGGATAGCGCAGGATGAAGCCGTCGTGGGTGGACAGCTCGCGCTGGATCGCCTCGACCGTGCCGATGACCCGCTTGTCGTCGGGCGGCAGGAAACCCATCTGCGGGATGAGCAGCAGCGAGGCGTCCAGCTCCTTGGACCCGTAGTACTGCGTGAAGGTGTTCCGCTCGGCGTCGTAGCCCTTCTCGCACACCGCGCGGTGGATGGTGTCGCGCAGCTCCTGCCAGCGCTCCAGCGGGCCGTCGACGTCGCCGGACTCGATCAGCTTGCAGGTGCGGTCCACCGCCACCCAGGCCATCACCTTCGAGTGCACGAAGTGGCGGCGCGGGCCGCGCACCTCCCAGATGCCCTCGTCCGGCTCGTCCCAGTGCTCCTCCAGGTAGTGGATCAGCTTGAGCTGGAGCAGCTGGGCGTAGTCGTTGCGGGCCAGACCGGTCATGTGGGCCAGGTGCAGCGCCTCGGTGACCTCCCCGTACACGTCCAGCTGGAGCTGCCCCGCCGCGCCGTTGCCGATGCGCACCGGCGCCGAGTTCTCGTAGCCCGGCAGCCACGTCAGCTCCCGCTCGCCGAGGTCGCGTTCGCCCGCGATGCCGTACATGATCTGCAGGTGCTCCGGGTCGCCGGCGACCGCGCGCAGCAGCCACTCCCGCCAGGCCCTGGCCTCCTCGTGGTAGCCGGTACGCAGCAGCGACGAGAGGGTGATCGCGGCGTCCCGCAGCCAGGTGAAGCGGTAGTCCCAGTTCCGCGAGCCGCCGATGTCCTCCGGCAACGAGGTGGTCGGGGCGGCGACGATGCCGCCGGTGGGGGAGTAGGTCAGCGCCTTCAGCGTGATCAGCGAACGCACCACCGCCTCGCGGTACGGGCCGTGGTAGGTGCAGTGCCCGACCCAGCGCCGCCAGAACTCCTCGGTGTTGCGCAGCGCGGCCTCCGGCGTCGGGAGCGGCGGCGGCTCCTTGTGCGAGGGCTGCCAGCTGATCGACAGGGCGATCCGCTCGCCCGGCGCCACGGTGAAGTCGGCGTACGTGGTGAGGTCCTCGCCGTACGTCTCCACGTCCGTGTCGAGCCAGACCGAGTCCGGGCCTGCCACGGCCACCGAACGGCCCTCGACCTTGTGCATCCACGGCACCACCCAGCCGTAGGAGAACCTCATCCGCAGGGCCGAGCGCACCGGCACCCGGCCGCTCACACCCTCGATGATCCGGGTCAGCTGCGGCGTGCCGGTGCCGCGCGGCGGCATGAAGTCGATCACGCGCACGGTGCCGCGGTCGGTGTCCCACTCCGACTCCAGGACCAGCGACTCGCCGCGGTACCGGCGGCGGGTGGCCGGCGGCGGGGTGCCGTCGGGGGCGTGCGCCGGGCCGATCCGCCAGAAGCCGTTGTCCTCCGTCCCCAGCAGGCCGGCGAAGACCGCGTCGGAGTCGAAGCGGGGAAGGCAGAGCCAGTCGACGGAGCCGTTCCTGCAGACGAGGGCGGCCGTCTGCATGTCTCCGATCAGTGCGTAATCCTCGATGCGCCCTGCCACGTGCGTCTCCAGTCGAGCTGCGGTTCACGCGCCGCGGGGCGCGTATACGTCCATCCTGCCCATGCGAGTGTCCGGGCAGCATACGTGCCGTGCAATGTGATTCGTCCGACCTCGCGGTCCACCCCTGGACCGCCACGGTCACAGCCTGCCACTGATACCCTGGTGGCCCGTGGACCGGTGGGCACGGAATCGGCATCCGACCCCGAGACGGCAGCCCCCCGACCGCAGCGACGGTACCCCTGCGCGACCTGCCAGGCAGCCGGTGCGCACCCCACCAAGCGACCACGGGAGCCCCCTCTTGGCCATGCCGAACCGACCTTCGTCGTCCGTGACGACCAAGCACCTCTTCGTCACCGGGGGTGTCGCCTCCTCGCTCGGCAAGGGGCTGACCGCCTCCAGCCTCGGAGCGCTGCTCAAGGCGCGCGGCCTGCGGGTCACCATGCAGAAGCTCGACCCGTACCTCAACGTCGACCCGGGCACGATGAACCCCTTCCAGCACGGCGAGGTGTTCGTCACCAACGACGGCGCCGAGACCGACCTGGACATCGGCCACTACGAGCGGTTCCTGGACGTCGACCTGGACGGGTCGGCGAACGTGACCACCGGCCAGGTGTACTCCTCGGTGATCGCCAAGGAGCGGCGCGGCGAGTACCTGGGGGACACCGTCCAGGTGATCCCGCACATCACCAACGAGATCAAGAACCGCATCCGCCGGATGGCCGCCGACGACGTGGACGTCGTCATCACCGAGGTCGGCGGCACCGTCGGCGACATCGAGTCCCTCCCCTTCCTGGAGGCCGTCCGCCAGGTCCGGCACGAGGTGGGCCGGGACAACGTGCTGGTGGTGCACATCTCGCTGCTGCCCTACATCGGGCCCTCCGGCGAGCTGAAGACCAAGCCCACCCAGCACTCCGTGGCCGCGCTGCGCAACATCGGTATCCAGCCCGACGCCATCGTGCTGCGCGCCGACCGCGAGGTGCCCGTCTCCATCAAGCGGAAGATCTCGCTGATGTGCGACGTGGACGACGCCGCCGTGGTCGCCGCCATCGACGCCAAGTCGATCTACGACATCCCCAAGGTGCTGCACTCCGAGGGCCTGGACGCGTTCGCCGTCCGCAAGCTCGACCTGCCCTTCCGCGACGTGGACTGGACACAGTGGGACGACCTGCTGCGCCGGGTCCACCAGCCCGACCACGAGGTGACCGTCGCGCTGGTCGGCAAGTACATCGACCTGCCCGACGCCTACCTCTCCGTCACCGAGGCCATCCGGGCCGGCGGCTTCGCGAACAACGCCCGGGTGACCATCAAGTGGGTCACCTCCGACGACTGCCGCACCGCCGCCGGCGCCCGCGAGCAGCTCGGCGACGTGGACGCCGTCTGCATCCCCGGCGGCTTCGGCGAACGCGGCGTCGAGGGCAAGCTCGCCGCCATCACCTACGCGCGCGAGAACCGGGTCCCGCTGCTGGGCCTGTGCCTCGGCCTCCAGTGCATCGTGGTCGAGGCCGCCCGCAACCTCGCGGGCATCGACGGCGCCGACTCCACCGAGTTCGACCAGGGAGCCGCCCACCCGGTGATCTCCACCATGGAGGAGCAGCTCGACATCGTCGCGGGCGAGGGCGACATGGGCGGCACCATGCGGCTCGGCCTCTACCCCGCCAAGCTCGCCGAGGGCTCCCTCGTGCGCGAGGTCTACGGCGGCGAGCCCTACGTCGAGGAGCGGCACCGCCACCGCTACGAGGTCAACAACGCCTACCGCTCGGAGCTGGAGAAGAAGGCCGGACTGGTCTTCTCCGGCACCTCCCCCGACAACAAGCTGGTCGAGTACGTCGAGTACCCGCGCGAGGCCCACCCCTACCTGGTCGCCACCCAGGCCCACCCGGAACTGCGCTCCCGGCCGACCCGCCCGCACCCGCTGTTCGCGGGCCTGGTCCGGGCCGCCGTCGAGCGGCAGGGCGGCCAGGCCGGGCAGGCCGCGGCCGGCCGTACCGCCGAGGAGGCCGGAGCGTGACCGACCGACTCGCCGACAGGGCCGAGGAATGGCGCGTCGTCGCCACCGACGTCCCCTTCCGCGGCAACAAGACCAGCGTCCGCACCGACGAGGTGGAGATGCCCGACGGGCAGGTCGTCGGGCGCGACTACCAGGTGCACCCCGGGTCGGTGGCCGTTCTCGCCCTGGACGACCAGGACCGGGTGCTGGTGCTCAGCCAGTACCGCCACCCCGTGCGGCACACGCTGTGGGAGATCCCGGCCGGTCTGCTCGACGTGCCCGGGGAGAACCCGCTGCACGCCGCTCAGCGCGAGCTGTACGAGGAGGCGCACGTCGAGGCGGAGGACTGGCGGGTGCTGGTCGACGTCTACACCACGCCCGGCGGCTGCGACGAGGCCGTGCGCATCTTCCTGGCGCGCGGCGTCACCGACGCGGAGGGCGAACGCTTCGCGGTCAGCGAGGAGGAGGCCACCATGGAGCAGGCCCGGGTCCCGCTGTCCGACCTGCTCCGCGGCGCGCTCGCCGGCGAGCTGCACAACAACTGCCTCGTCGTCGGCGCGCTCGCGCTGCACGCCGCCCTCACCTCCGACGGCCTCGACGCGCTCCGGGCCGCCGACGCCCCCTGGCCGGCGCGGCCCTTCGAGGCCTGACCGGGAGTGTGATCCGGCCGTCACGCCCGACGCCCCGCGCCCCGTGCGCACGCACCTGACGCCTCGTGAGGTCCGTGACCCGGTGCAGTGATCCCCGGGAACCGCCGGGCCGCCCGCCCGCCGTGCGCGTCCTTCCGGGACGCGCACGGTGAACTACGCTCGACGGGTCCCCGCCCGCTCCGCGCGGCGGGTCGTACGCCCCCGCACCCCGGCGCGGAGGGTGCCCCCACAGGCGCAGGCGGACGGGAGCATGACCCGTGACGGAGCAGGCGGTGCGGCACGGCACGCCGACGGCGGGCGGCCGCCCCGGCGGAGGACGCTCCTTCGTCGGACGGGACCGGGAACTGCGGCGGCTCCGCACCGATCTGGAGTCCGCCGGACTCGGCACCCTCGCCGGCCGCCCCGCCCCGCACAGCCGGGTGCTCCTCGTCGCCGGCCGGCCCGGTTCCGGGCGCACCACGCTGGCGGAGGCCTTCGTCCGCGAGGTCGCCGGACGCTACCCCGACGGCGTGCTCCGGGCCCGGCTCACCGACCCCGGCGGCATGCCCGTGCCGACCGAACGCACCGCACGCGACCTGCTGACCGCGCTGGGCGCCGGGGGCGCACCCCCCGGCGCCGACCCCGACGACCTCACCGCCGTGCTCCGCGCCGAACTGGCACGGCGCCGGGTCCTCCTGTTCTGCGACGACGTGGCCGCCGCCGAGCAGCTCGGCGAACTCGTCCCCGAGAACCGCGACTGCCTCGTGGTCGCCGTCGCCTCCGGCCCCCTGACCGGCGTCCCCGACATCCGCCCCTGCGCGATGGGCGGACTCGACCGGGCCGCCGCCGTGGAACTGCTCCGCAGCCGCGCCGGCACCTCGCCCCGGCTCACCGTGGACCCGCGGCGCGCCGAATCGCTCGCCGAGGCCTGCGGCGACCTCCCCGCGGCCCTGAGCATGGTCGGCGGCTGGCTCGCGGAACGCCCCAAGCTCTCCGTCTTCGACGCCACCGCCCAGCTCCTCGGCACCCCGGACGGCCGTCCGGACACCGGCGGCACCCCCGGCACCTCCGGCACCCGCACCCCCGACTTCCTGGCTCGCGCCTTTCACCTGGTCGCGGGCTCCCTCCCGGCGCCCGCCGCCCGGCTGCTGCGCTTCCTCGCCGTCGCGCCCGCCGGATTCGTCGACGCACAGCACGCCTCCGCCCTCACCGGCTGCTCGCCGGAGACCGCCGAGGAGACACTGCACCGGCTGCACGCACTCGGCCTGCTGCACCACGCCGCGCCCGGCTGCTGGACGGTCCCCGGCTGCCTCGACCCGCTGCTGCGGGCCGAACTGGACGCCCGCGAACGCCCGGCCGAGGTGATGCTCGCCCGCGCTCGCATGCTGGAGCGCACCGTACGGCGGCTGCACGCCTGCCGCGCCGTCACCGAGCCGCCCGGGTCGCCCGCCCGCACGAAACTCGCCGGGATGCCGCGCCCGCTGCGCTTCGACAGCGCCCGCGAAGCCCGCGACTGGCTGGAACTGCGGCGGCCCGCGCTCCTCGCCGCGGCCCGCCTCGCCGTCGCCGAGGGCGCCGGCGAACTCGACACCCTGCTCCGCCGCCTGGTGCACGCGCTCGGCCGTTGCTTCGCCGCGCACCGCACCCCCGAGGAGTCCGCACCCGAGGTGTACCGCCTCCAGGAACTGGCCCTCCAGGTCGCCGACCGCCGCGCCCTGGAGTCCGATCGCACCGCCGCCCTCCTCACCCTCGCCGACATGGACGCCGCCGCCGGACGCCTCGCCGGCGCCGCCGACCGCTACCGGCGGGCCCTGGACGCCGCCCGGGCCTGCCGGGACGGCGTCGCCGCCACGGTGATCCCGGAGCGCCTGGGCGACACGCACGGACGGCTCGGCGACTGGGCGCGGGCCGCCGACTGGTACGGCCGCGCGCTCTCCCTGCGCGAGTCCGCCGGCGACCCGCACGAGGTCGCCCGCCTGCACGGCCTGGTCGCCGACGCCCAGGCGCGGAACGGCGACACCGGCGAGGCCCTGCGTACATGGCGCGCGGCCGCCGCCCTGCACCGCAGGCTGCGCGACCCGGCAGGCCGCGGACGCGCGCTCGGTGAGGTCGGCCGCCTCCAGCAGCAGTGGGGCCGGTCCGACGAGGCGCTGCGCACCTGCCGGGAGGCGCTCGCCGAGGCGCGTCGCGCCCGCGACCCGCTGCTCCAGGCGGAGCTGCGGATGCGCCTGGCCGACGTGTGCGACGCGGCGGGCGACCCGGCCGCCGCCGCGCGGCACCGTGCCGCGGGTGAGGAGCTGCGCGACCTTACCGAGTGGTAGCGGCGAGGGCGTGCGGGCGCGCGTGGTGGACCCAAGGTGGCAGCCGCGTCACCCCCGGTGCCGACCTGCGAAATCAATAGCAGGATCGGAAAAGATTGACCCATTGCAAGGCTAGACAGTGCGGCATCCTTCATTAGACTGGCTGGGCTGTGGCCGTTCCGCCTGCATCCGGCATGCACCCCTCTATGCTGAGATGACAGGAAACGGGCCCGGCCCTTCTCCTGCATCCCCGAAGCAAGGACCGTGATCGACGTGAAGGTCGGCATCCCCCGCGAGGTCAAGAACAACGAGTTCCGAGTGGCCATCACCCCGGCCGGCGTCAACGAACTCGTGCGCAACGGCCACCAGGTCTATGTGGAGCTCGGAGCCGGCCTCGGCTCCTCCATCGCGGACGACGAGTACACCGCCGCCGGCGCCACCATCCTGGCCACCGCCGACGACGTGTGGGCCACCGCCGACCTGCTCCTGAAGGTCAAGGAGCCGATCGCCGAGGAGTACCACCGGCTCCGCAAGGACCAGACGCTCTTCACCTACCTGCACCTCGCCGCCTCCCGCGACTGCACGGACGCGCTGCTCCAGTCCGGCACCACCGCGATCGCGTACGAGACCGTCGAGACCGCAACCCGGGCGCTGCCGCTGCTCGCCCCGATGTCCGAGGTGGCCGGCCGGATCGCCCCGCAGGTCGGCGCCTACCACCTGATGCGCTCGGCCGGCGGCCGCGGCGTGCTGCCGGGCGGCGTTCCGGGCACCCCCGCGGGCCGCGCGGTCGTCATCGGCGGCGGCGTCTCCGGCTGGAACGCCACCCAGATCGCCGTCGGCATGGGCTTCCACGTCACGCTCCTGGACAAGGACGTGAACAAGCTGCGCGAAGCCGACCGCATCTTCGGCACTAAGGTGCAGACGGTCGCCTCGAACGCGCTCTCCCTCGAACAGGCCGTCCTCCAGGCCGACCTGGTCATCGGCGCCGTGCTGATCCCGGGCGCGAAGGCCCCCAAGCTGGTCACCAACGAGCTGGTCTCCCGCATGAAGCCGGGAAGTGTCCTTGTCGACATCGCGATCGACCAGGGCGGCTGCTTCGAGGACTCCCGCCCCACCACCCACGCCGAGCCCACCTTCCAGGTGCACGACTCGGTCTTCTACTGCGTCGCGAACATGCCCGGCGCGGTGCCCAACACCTCGACCTACGCGCTCACCAACGCGACGCTGCCCTACATCGTCGAACTCGCGAACCGCGGCTGGCGGGACGCCCTGCGCCGGGACGCCGCTCTGGCGAAGGGCCTCAACACGCACGAGGGCCAGGTCGTCTACGGTCCCGTCGCGGAGGCGCACGGCCTGTCCTCCACCGTGGACCTCTCCACGCTGCTCGGCTGACAAGTCGACCTGCGTGACGACGGGTCAACGTCCGTCGTCAACGTCACCGACGCCGCGTCACCGGCCGGGCTCCGACACTCGGAGTCCGGCCGGTCGTGCGACCTGCGGGCACCCACCGGTCGCACGACCGGGCGCCGAGCGGGTCGACTCGCGCGGAACTGCGCCGTTCTCCCGTTACGCGCCGCCCGGAAACCTCGCGCGCGGAGCCGTGACGCCCTTGACAGCGGGACGTTCACATGCCGACGGATCGCACCGTGTCCGACGGTTTGTGTTGCTGCGGGAGGCCGACACGCCATAGAGTCACCAGTCGTCGGCAGGGTGCACGCTGACCTTGTCCAGAAGTTTCCTGGTCGCCTAGGAGGTAGAACGACTTGTGAACGAGTCGACATTCACTCCCGGGGGTGGTCAGCCGGGAGCGTCGGTAGCGGGACGGGGCGCCACGGGGCCAGAGGCTGTCGGCTCCGTCGCCGTTCGCACCTTCGCCGCCCGCCAGGGCACCCAGCCGCACTCGACAGCCCACCAGAGCATGGACGGTCACCACGTGAACGCCTCGGCCGGCGACGGCACGGACCACGCATCCGGCGACCGCTTCGCCGACTACGACCACAACGCCCCGGACCTGCCGGAAGGTCACTTCTACGACCCCGACGCGGAGTTCGAGCCGGACCCCGAGTACGCGGCCACCCTCGCGCCCGACGCGGCCCGCCAGCGCCGCGAGCGCGTCGGCCCCACCGGCCGTCCGCTGCCGTACTTCCCGATCCCCGGCCCGGTCAACGAGCACGGCCCGGCGAAGATCATCGCGATGTGCAACCAGAAGGGCGGGGTGGGCAAGACCACCTCGACCATCAACCTCGGCGCCGCGCTCGCCGAGTACGGACGCCGCGTGCTGCTCGTGGACTTCGACCCGCAGGGTGCGCTGTCCGTCGGACTGGGCGTCAACCCGATGGAACTCGACCTGACGGTCTACAACCTGCTCATGGAGCGGGGCATGTCGCCCGACGAGGTGCTGCTCAAGACGGCGGTCGCCGGGATGGACCTGCTGCCGAGCAACATCGACCTCTCGGCGGCCGAGGTGCAGCTCGTCAGCGAGGTGGCCCGCGAGTCGACGCTCCAGCGCGCCCTCGCCCCGCTGCTGCCCGACTACGACTTCATCGTCATCGACTGCCAGCCCTCTCTCGGTCTCCTCACCGTCAACGCGCTGACCGCCGCGCACAAGGTGATAGTGCCGCTGGAATGCGAGTTCTTCGCCCTGCGTGGCGTGGCGCTGCTGACCGAGACCATCGAGAAGGTGCAGGAGCGGCTCAACCCGGAGCTGAATCTGGACGGCATCCTGGCCACCATGTACGACTCCCGCACCGTGCACAGCCGCGAGGTCCTCGCGCGGGTCGTCGAGGCGTTCGACGACAGCGTGTACCACACGGTGATCGGCCGTACCGTCCGCTTCCCGGAGACCACCGTCGCGGGCGAACCGATCACCACCTACGCGTCCAACTCCGTCGGTGCCGCCGCCTACCGCCAGCTCGCCAGGGAGGTGCTCGCCCGGTGCCACGCCGAGTGAGTCTGCCGGCAGCCGACGAACTGTTCCGTACCACCGGGGGATCCGCGGTCCAGCCCTCCACTCCGCCGCAGCCCGGCGGCGCCCCGCGCGTCCCGGCGCCCGGCGGCGAGCACGCCCCGGCGGCGGACGACGCGCCGTCGGCCGGCTCGCCCGGAGACCGCGCGGGCGATCGGCCCACCAGCGGGCGCGCCGCGGACGCCGGGCCCGCCGAGCACGGCACGCGCAGCACGGCCCGGCCGGCGCGCGGCGCCGTCCCCGGCCAGAACTCCGGTGGCCCGAACGGCCGTTCGGGCTCCGGTGCCAACGGCACCTCGCCCGGCGGCGGACCGACCGCCACCGCCGCGGGCGGCGCCCCCGTAAGCACCGGAGCGGGAGGGCCGAACCGCCCCGCCTCGGGCAAGAACCGCCAGCCCGACGGAGCGGCCACTCCGCGCCGCAGCCGGGCCGCACGGCGCCCCAGCGGGCGGGAACGCCACGACGAGAAGATCACGGTCTACGTGTCCGCCGAGGAACTGATGGACCTGGAGCACGCCCGGCTCGTCCTCCGCGGCGAACACGGACTCGCCGTCGACCGCGGCCGTATCGTCCGGGAGGCGGTGGCCGTCGTCCTCGCCGACCTGGAGTCCCGGGGCGACGCCAGCATCCTGGTCCGCCGCCTCCGCGGCCGATGAGCACGCCGCTCCGGGGAAACGCAGGTCCAACGGGGTGACACCGGCCGCCTGCCACCGGTCGCGACCAGTACGCTGCCCCGCACATGCCCACACCTGACGACCACGAGCCGCCCGCCCGGGCCTCCCGCCGCCCCCTCGGCCGCGGCCCCGGCGCACCCTCCGCGCGCCCGCACGTGGCGGCCGACGGCACGGCGCACGCGTCCGGGGCCGCCGACGAGCCGGCCGGCCGCGACGCCCCGGCCGCCGCCGCCCCGGACCCGGCCCCGGAGCCCGCCTCTGCGCCCGGTGCGCCGCAGGAGACGACGGCGACCGACGCCGTCCACGTGCCCGACGAGAAGCCGGAACCGCCGCGCGACGACGCGGTACGGCCCGGCACGGAGACGTCCGACGACGACGGGGACGCCGGTGGCGCGGGAGCCGTCACGTCCTCCCCTCCGCCTCCGGCGGAGACCGACGCCGCGGATTCGGACGCCGCGGAGACCACGGAGATCTCCGCCACACCGACCCGGGACGCGGACGAGGAGGAGCGGGCGGAGGCCGTCGACGACGGCCGGTTCACGGTCCGTCTGGACAACTTCGAGGGGCCGTTCGACCTGCTCCTCCAGCTGATCTCCAAACACAAGATGGACGTCACCGAGGTGGCGCTGTCCCGCGTCACCGACGAGTTCATGGCCCACATCCACGCCATGGGCCCCGACTGGGACCTCGACCAGACCACCGAGTTCCTGGTCGTCGCCGCCACCCTGCTCGACCTCAAAGCGGCGCGGCTGCTCCCCGCGGCCGAGGTGGAGGACGAGGGGGACCTCGCGCTGCTCGAGGCCCGTGACCTGCTCTTCGCGCGGCTCCTCCAGTACCGCGCGTACAAGCGGGTCGCCGACATCTTCGCCGACCGGCTCGCGGCCGAGGCGCGCCGCCATCCGCGGACGGTCGGCCTGGAGCCCCACCACGCCGAGCTGCTGCCCGAGGTGGCGCTCACCATCGGGCCCGAGGGGTTCGCCAGGCTGGCGGTCAAGGCCATGCAGCCCAAGCCCAAGCCGCAGGTGTACGTGGAGCACATCCACGCCCCGCTGGTCAGCGTCCGGGAGCAGGCCGAGGTGGTCGTGGCCCGGCTGCGGGAGCTCGGTGAGGCGGGGTTCCGGGACCTGGTCGCCGACGCGCCCGACACGCTCACCGTCGTCGCCCGCTTCCTCGCCCTCCTGGAGCTGTACCGCGAACGCGCCGTGGCCCTCGACCAGCCCGAGGCGCTCGGCGACCTGACCGTGCGGTGGACCGGCGGGGCGGCGACCGGCCGTCCGCTGGTCACCGACGAGTTCGACCAGGGACCGCAGCCGCCCCCCGGGGCGCCGCCCGAGCAGAAGCCGGAGCCGGAGCAGGAGCCCGAACCGGAGCCCGAGAAGGAGCCGCAGCCATGAGCGAGGAGACCTACGACGTCCTCGAGCAGGACGTGCCCGCCGTCCCGGACACGACGGACGGGACGGCGCCCGCGGGCGGCGACCGCGTCGCCGAACTCGAGCTCAAGCCCGCGCTGGAAGCGGTGCTGATGGTCGTCGACGAGCCCGCCACCGAGGAGCATCTCGCCAAGGTGCTGGACCGCCCGCGCCGCGCCGTCGCCGACGCGCTGCGCGAGCTCGTCGACGAGTACGCCGTCCAGCGTCGCGGCTTCGACCTGCGGTTCGTCGCCGGGGGCTGGCGTTTCTACACCCGCCCCGAGTACGCCGACGCCGTGGAACGGTTCGTGCTCGACGGCCAGCAGGCCCGGCTCACCCAGGCCGCGCTGGAGACCCTCGCCGTCGTCGCGTACCGTCAGCCGGTCAGCCGTTCGCGGGTATCCGCCGTGCGCGGCGTGAACTGCGACGGCGTGATGCGCACGCTCCTCCAGCGCGGTCTGCTGGAGGAAGCGGGCACGGAACCCGAGACAGGTGCGATCCTGTACAGGACGACGCACTACTTCCTGGAGCGGATGGGCCTGCGCGGCCTGGACGAGCTACCGGAACTCGCGCCCTTCCTCCCGGAGGCGGACGCGGTCGAGGGGGACACCCAGGAGGGGATGCCGTCGTTCGACGTAGACGACAGCGGCGACACCCAGACGACGACGGAACATTGATGCGAAGCAGCGGCAGGAACCCCGGCGGCGACCGTAACCAGCGCGGCGCGGGGAACAAGAGGGACGAGAAGCAGCAGCGGACGGGCAAGCCGCGTCCCGAGGAGCGCCGCTACGACACCGGCGGCGCCGGATCGGGCAGGAGCACGCCCGGAGGCAAGGGAGCTCCGGGGAGCAAGGGCGCGCCCGGAGCCAAGGGCCGCCCCGCGGGCGGGAAGGCCGGCTCAGGCGCCGGCGGCAAGGCCGGGGGCAGGGGAACGGCACCGAGGAGCACCACCCGCAGCGGCGCCCCCAAGACGCGCAACCGCCGCGCGTCCGCCCCGGCGCGTCCGCGCGAGTACGAGGCGCAGATCGAGGAGCGCAACCGCGCCCGTCACAGCAAGCCGCAGGCCAAGCTGCCGAAGACGTTCGGTGAGGTGGACGGCGAGCGGCTGCAGAAGGTCCTCGCCCGCGCGGGCATGGGCTCCCGCCGGGCCTGCGAGGACCTGATCGAGCAGGCCCGCGTCGAGGTCAACGGTAAGATCGTCGTCGAGCAGGGCCTCCGGGTCGACGCCGACAAGGACGAGATCAAGGTCGACGGCCTCACCATCGCCACCCAGTCGCACCTGTTCTTCGCGCTCAACAAGCCGGCCGGCGTGGTCTCCGCCATGGAGGACCCCGACGGCCGCCAGTGCCTCGGCGACTACGTGCAGAACCGCGAGACCCGGCTCTTCCACGTCGGCCGCCTGGACACAGAGACCGAGGGCCTGATCCTGCTCACCAACCACGGCGAGCTGTCCCACCGCCTCACCCATCCCCGCTACGGGGTGCGGAAGACCTACCTGGCCGCGATCCAGGGCCCGCTCCCGCGCGACCTGGGCAAGCGCCTCAAGGACGGCATCCGGCTGGAGGACGGCTACGCCAAGGCCGACCACTTCAGGGTCGTGGAGAACACCGGCAAGAACTACCTCGTCGAGGTCTCCCTGCACGAGGGCCGCAAGCACATCGTGCGCCGCATGCTGGCCGAGTCCGGCTTCCCGGTGGAGAAGCTGGTACGCACCCGCTTCGGGCCCATCGCACTGGGCGACCAGAAGTCCGGATGGCTGCGCCGCATGACCAACACCGAGGTCGGCATGCTGATGAACGAGGTCGGCCTCTGACCCTCACCGGGCTGCCGGACCTCGCCCCCGTCCTGGCCGAGCAGCAGCGGGACGGCCACCCGCTGCTGTTCGCCACCGTCTCCGGCGCCCACCTCTACGGCTTCCCCTCCCGCGACTCCGACGTGGACCTGCGAGGTGTGCACCTGCTGCCCGCCGCCGACCTCGTCGGCCTGCGCGAACCGGACGAGACCCGGTCGCGGATGTGGTTCCACGACGGCGTCGAGATGGACCTGGTCACCCACGACCTGCGGAAGTTCGCGAGGCTGCTGCTGCGCCGCAACGGCTACGTGCTGGAGCAGCTGCTCTCCCCGCTGGTCGCGCACACCACCGACGTGCACGCCGAACTGGTCGCGCTGGCGCCGGGCGTGCTCACCCGGCACCACGCCCACCACTACCGCGGTTTCGCCCGCACCCAGTGGCGGCTGCACGAGAAGAACCGCGAGCTGAAACCGCTCCTGTACACCTACCGGGTGCTGCTCACCGGCATCCACCTGATGCGCAGCGGCAAGGTCGTCGCCGACCTGCGGGAGCTCGCCGACGCGGTCCCGGAGGCTCCGGACCGGCTGGCCGGGCTGATCGAGGCGAAGGCGGACGCCGAGCACGGCACGGCCGAGGGCCTGGCCGGTGCGGACGCGACGGCCGAGGAGATCGCCGCGCTGCACGGCGTCCTGGACGAGGCCCAGACCGCCTCCGCCCTGCCGGATCAGCCCTCGGCCCGGGACGCGCTCCACGACCTCGTCGTCCGCGCCCGGCTCGGCGACGCCTAGGACCTGTCCGGTCTCCGGCCCGACCCGGAGTCCGGCCCCGAATCCGGCGCCGAGTCCGGCGCAGGCCCCGAGGCCGAGGTGCGGCGCACGCGGACGAGGAAGTCCTCGATCCGGCGCACGTCCGGCTCGGCGGGCAGCGGCGTCCGGGCGGCGGCCGCCTCCGACGTCGCCCGCAGCGTCCGGAGCCGCTTCTCGACCTGCGCCCACGAGGTCTCGTCGTGCCGGATCGCCAGCAGCTCGTCGCGGTGCTCGCCCACGTCGAGCGTGAGCGTGCCCGTGCGCAGCAGATCCAGCAGGGCGAGCTGGAGCCGCAGCAGGTGCATGGCGGGCTTGCCCGGCGGGGCACCCCGGCGCACCCGGGCCTCGATCTTGCGGTGCTGCCCGTCGACGTAGCCGGTGAAGGTGCGGTGGGCGTGCCGGGAGAGGAACGCGCCCCGCAGGCCGAGCAGTTCCCGGCCGGTGCC
The DNA here is from genome assembly GCF_031845485.1 of Streptomyces hazeniae. Taxonomy (NCBI): domain Bacteria; kingdom Bacillati; phylum Actinomycetota; class Actinomycetes; order Kitasatosporales; family Streptomycetaceae; genus Streptomyces; species Streptomyces hazeniae. The sequence goes on along the minus strand of NZ_JAVREQ010000027.1, from coordinate 41,111 downwards.
GTCCGCGTACTCCACCAGCGGCGAGTGCAGGCACTCCAGCACCGTGGGGTTGGCACGCAGCCCCAGCGTGCAGAACCGCTCCAGCTCCCAGGAGAACTGCTCCTCCGCCGGGCCGTCCACGTGCGTCGGCGGCTTGTCGAACCGCCAGAAGAGTTCGGAGGGAGCGACGAACACCCCGCGCCGGTCGGTGTCGCTGGCCGCGGTGTCCAGGCCGAAGGCCCGGGAGCCCATCACGCAGGAGTACACCGTGTGCGCGCGGACCAGCGTGTGCGGGTCCGGGGCGGGTACGGAGCGCGGAGGGCCGGTCATCGCGTCATCATCGCAGGGCCGACACCCATGACCGGAAGGTCCCGGGGGCCCGAGGGGCGGACGACGCGGGCGGGGGCCCCGGCCGGTCCGTAGGCTGTACGCCATGCGCACCGCCCTCGTCATCGGCTCCGGTCTCATCGGCACCTCCGCGGCCCTCGCGCTCGCGGCGCGCGGTGTGCGGGTGTACCTGCGGGACGCCGACCCCGAGCGGGCGCGGACCGCGGCCGCGCTGGGCGCCGGCACCGCGGCGGAGCCGGAGGCCCCCGTCGACCTCGCCGTCGTGGCGGTGCCCCCGGCACACCTGGCGGCCACCGTGGCCGAGGCGCAGCGGGCCGGCCTGGCCCGCGCCTACCTGGACGTGGGCAGCGTCAAGGGCGGACCGCGACGCGAGCTGACCGCGGCCGGCGGCGACCTGACCAGCTACCTGGGGACGCACCCGATGTCCGGGCGGGAGCAGTCCGGTCCGCTGGCCGCCACCGCCGACCTGTTCGAGGGCAGGCCCTGGGTGCTCACCCCGACGCGGGAGACCGAGACCGAGGTGCTCAACCTCGCGCTGGAGCTGGTCGCGCTGTGCCGGGCGGTGCCGGTGCTGATGGACGCCGACGCGCACGACCGTGCCGTCGCGCTGGTCTCGCACACCCCGCAGCTGCTGTCCAGCATGGTCGCGGCACGGCTGGAGAGCGCGGACGAGACCGCCGTACGCCTGTGCGGCCAGGGCATCCGCGACGTGACGCGGATCGCCGCCTCCGACCCGCGGATGTGGATCGACATCCTCTCCGCCAACCCCGGCCCGGTCGCCGACATCCTCGCCGAGGTCGCCGCGGACCTCGCGGAGACGGTGTCCGCGCTGCGGTCGCTGGACTCCCACGACGAGGCCAAGCGCGGCAGCGGGGCGCTCGGCATCGAGGACGTGCTGCGGCGCGGCAACGCCGGCCGGTCCCGCGTCCCGGGCAAGCACGGCCAGGCACCCGCCGCCTACGAGACGGTGGCGGTGCTGATCAGCGACCGGCCGGGCGAGCTGGCGCGGATCTTCGCGGACGCCGGCGCCGCGGGCGTCAACATCGAGGACGTACGCATCGAGCACGCCACGGGGCAGCAGGCCGGCCACGTCCAGCTGATGGTCGACCCCGCGGCCGTCGCCGTCCTCACCGCGGCCCTCAGGGAACGCGGCTGGGCGCTGCGCACGCAGTAGCCCGCCCGCCCTGCGCGCCCTGCCGGGGTGCCCTCCGGTCCGGCCGCCCTCCCGGGACGGAGGCCGTCCGGGAGCCGGTAGCCTTGTGCGGGGCCCCAGCGCAGCACCGTGCGCCCCGCCCCGCGTGATCCGAACCCGGTGCCCGAGAAAGGTCCACTTCACCGTGCAAACCGCCCCGGCCCCCGTCATCGTCGCCATCGACGGTCCCTCCGGCACCGGCAAGTCCAGCACCTCCAAGGCGGTCGCCGCCAAGCTCGGGCTGCGCTACCTCGACACCGGGGCGCAGTACCGGGCCCTCACCTGGTGGATGCTCAGCCACGGTACGGACGTCGACGACCCGGCCGCCGTCGCGGCCGCCGCCGGACGCCCGGACATCGTCTCCGGCACCGACCCGGCCGCTCCCACGATCACCGCGGACGGCGCCGACGCGAGCGGCCCGATCCGGACCAAGGAGGTCACCGCGGCGGTCAGCGCGGTCAGCGCCGTCCCCGAGGTGCGGGAGCGGATCACCGCGCTGCAGCGGGCCATCGCGACCGAGGCGCCGGGCGGCATCGTCGTCGAAGGCCGTGACATCGGCACCACCGTGCTCCCCGACGCCGACCTGAAGGTCTTCCTCACCGCCTCCCCCGAGGCGCGCGCGGCCCGCCGCAGCGGTGAGCTGAAGGGAGCGGAGGCCACCGACCTGGCCGCGACCCGCGCGGCGCTGCTCCAGCGGGACACCGCCGACTCCAGCCGCAAGACGTCCCCGCTGAAGAAGGCCGACGACGCGGTCGAGGTCGACACCACGGACCTCACCCTGGAGCAGGTCATCGAGTGCGTGGTCACCCTCGTCGAAGACAAGCAGCAGGCGCGGTGAGCGGTACCGGTCCCGGACCGGCCGGTCCCGGGCCGCGCGGCGCCGCCGTCGGCCGCGGGATCGCCATCGGTCTGATGCACGGCCTGTGGCAGCCGCGCGTGCTGGGCGCCTGGCGCGTCCCCGCGACCGGGCCCGCGATCCTCGCCGTCAACCACAGCCACAACATCGACGGCCCGCTGCTGCTCGGCACCTCGCCGCGCCCGGTGCACTTCCTGATCAAGAAGGAGGCGTTCGTCGGCCCGCTGGGCCCGTTCCTGCGCTCCATCGGGCAGATCGGCGTCGACCGGCACGCGGCCGACCGGGCCGCCACGACCGACGCCCTGGGCGTCCTCGCGCAGGGCGGAGTGCTGGGGATATTCCCCGAAGGCACGCGCGGCGAGGGGGACTTCGCCTCGCTGCGCGGCGGCCTCTCGTACTTCGCGCTGCGTTCCGGCGCCCCCGTCGTACCGGTCGCGGTACTGGGGAGCGCCGAGCGGCGCAGCCGCGTCGTCGGCGCGCTGCCGCCGCTGCGCGGCCGGGTGGACGTGGTGTTCGGCGAGCCCTTCGACGCCGGGGACGGCTCGGGCCGGCGTACGCGCGCGGCCCTGGACGCCGCGACCGTACGCATCCAGCAGCGGCTGACCGAGCACCTGGCCGAAGCCCGGGCGCTGACCGGCCGCCGCAGTACCCACCCGAACGGGAAACGAGCACAGTGAACGAGGACCACGACGGCATGAACGAGCAGCACGCGACCGGCGACGGTCACGACCACGGCGAACTCGGCGACGCCGAGTACACGGAGTTCATGGAACTCGCCGCCGAGGAGGGCTTCGACCTCGACGAGGTCGAAGGCGCACTCGGCGAGGCGAGTCACGGCCCGCTCCCCGTGCTCGCCGTCATCGGCCGCCCCAACGTCGGCAAGTCGACCCTGGTGAACCGCATCATCGGCCGCCGCGAAGCGGTCGTCGAGGACCGGCCGGGCGTCACCCGCGACCGGGTGACCTACGAGGCCGAGTGGTCGGGCCGCCGCTTCAAGGTCGTCGACACCGGCGGCTGGGAGCAGGACGTGCTCGGCATCGACGCCTCCGTGGCGGCGCAGGCTGAGTTCGCCATCGAGGCGGCCGACGCCGTGGTGTTCGTCGTGGACGCCGTGGTCGGCGCCACCGACACCGACGAGGCCGTCGTCAAGCTGCTGCGCCGGGCGGGCAAGCCGGTGGTGCTGTGCGCCAACAAGGTCGACGGTCCGTCCGGCGAGGCCGACGCCGCCTACCTCTGGTCGCTGGGCCTGGGCGAGCCGCACCCGGTGTCCGCGCTGCACGGCCGGGGCACCGGCGACATGCTGGACGAGGTGCTGAAGGTGCTGCCCGACGCCCCGCAGCAGACCTTCGGGGGCGGACTCGGCGGCCCGCGCCGCATCGCCCTCATCGGCCGCCCCAACGTCGGCAAGTCCTCGCTGCTGAACAAGGTGGCGGGGGAGAACCGGGTCGTCGTCGACGACACGGCCGGCACCACCCGCGACCCCGTCGACGAACTGATCGAACTCGGCGGCGTGACGTGGAAGTTCGTGGACACCGCCGGTATCCGCCGCCGCGTCCACCTCCAGGAGGGCGCCGACTACTACGCCTCGCTGCGCACCGCCGCCGCGCTCGAGAAGGCGGAGGTCGCCGTCGTCCTCGTCGACGTCAGCGAATCGATCAGCGTGCAGGATCTGCGCATCATCAGCATGGCGGTGGACGCGGGCCGCGCGCTGGTGCTGGCGTACAACAAGTGGGACACCCTGGACGAGGAGCGCCGCTTCTACCTCGAGCGCGAGATCGAGCGGGACCTCGGACAGGTGCAGTGGGCGCCCCGGGTCAACGTCTCGGCGCGCACCGGACGGCACATGGAGAAGCTCGTCCCGGCGATCGAGACGGCGCTGGACGGCTGGGAGACGCGCGTCCCGACCGGACGACTCAACGCCTTCCTCGGCGAGATCGTCGCCTCCCACCCGCATCCGGTGCGCGGCGGCAAGCAGCCGCGCATCCTCTTCGGCACCCAGGCGGGCACCCGCCCGCCCCGCTTCGTCCTCTTCGCCTCCGGCTTCCTGGAGGCCGGCTACCGGCGGTTCGTCGAGCGCAGGCTGCGCGAGCAGTTCGGCTTCGAGGGCACGCCGATCCACCTGTCCGTACGGGTGCGGGAGAAGCGCGGCAGGAAGAAGTGACGCGCGGGGGGTGAGTGGGCCGCCCCGGGGCCGCAGGCGCACGGGGGAACGGGACGGCGCACCGCAGGGGCCGGGAACAGGCGTGTTCCGGCCCCGCGGCGGTGCCGGGCGGGGCTACAGCCCGTACCCGTGGCCGTCGCGCGGCGCGGGCGGCAGGGCCGCGCGGGCGGGGCGCCGCGTGGTGGGCTGCTCGCCCCACGCACCACCGTCGAGCGGCCGCAGGGAGTCGAGACGCCCGACGCGTTCGAACCGCTCGAAGCGCATCTCCTCCTCGCCCGTCCTGTCGCCGGGCAGCGCCCGGAAGAGCCGCTGGTACTCGGCGTAGAGCGCGTCGTAGATGGGCGTCGCCGAGCGCGGGTACGCCGGGTACACGGAGGCGACGGACGTGCCCGGCGCGCCGGAGACTCCGTGCGGATGCCGCATGGCGGGGACGTGACCGTGGCGCGGGGCGGGGTCGCTGCTGGATTCGTAGGGCTGCACGACTGTCCAAACGACACCGCCGCCCGGCGGATGCGGGGCCGGGCGGCGAATGACCTGATCGATGGGATGGAGCGGGGGAGAGGAGCGGCCGCCGCGGGGCGGTCCCGGGCGGCCGCGGTGCCTCAGGACGTTCCGGCGAGCGGCATCGCCGCGGCCACCAGCGTGCCGCGCCGCGCCGACTTCTCCAGCGCGTCGCGCAGCAGGTCCTCACGCGGCTGCTGCCCGATGGTGCCGTGCGGGGAGGCGTACACCAGCACCGTGTGGTTCTTGTTGGCTGCGGTGCGCCAGCCCTCGGTGACGTCCAGCGGCTGGTGGGCCTGCCACCAGGAGGTGGGCTGCGTGGTGCCCTCCGGCGGCGGCTGGAGGATGCCGTGCAGCTGGCCGACGGCCATCAGCACGGACCAGCCGTCCACCGTGCCGGGAGTGGTGTCCACGTCCGCGACGGGCTTGAAGCCCTCCTCGATCAGCATCGGCAGGAAGTCGTCGCCCGGACCGTCGGTGCCCGGCCGGGCGATCGGACCGGTGGGCTCCACCACGATCGCGGGGTGCAGCGTGTCGCCGATCAGTACCTGCCCGCAGGTGACTCCGAGCACGGCCTGGCGCGGGGCGCCGCCGAGCGTGCCCGCGTCGGCTCCCGCGGCCGGGTTCTGCCCGCCGGTGATGGTGGCCACGGCGCCCTGGAGCTGTTCCTCCGACACCCGCACCACCTGGGACGGCACGCAGGCGGAGTGCGCGAAGGCGAGCACGGCCGTCTCGTCGCCCACGAAGAGCACGGTGCTGGTGGGCTCCCGGCCGGTGTCGCCGGGGGTACGGCACGAGGTGCAGTCGTAGCTGCCCGGGGCGTTCTCCCCGGCCAGCAGCCGGCCGGCTTCTTCGTCGCCGATCTCGGCGCGTACGGCGTCGCTGACGTCGAGCATGGGGGGCACGGGGACTCCTGGCTTCTCGCGGATGACTGTCCGCCCGGCCAACCGGCGCGTCACTCCGGCGGTCACGTGCGGGACGCCGGGTTCGCCGGATCGAGTGCACCTTGGGGCAGCGGGCTGCCGGGCGGCGTCGAGGCGCGTAAGGTGGCCCGCCCTCTTCGAGGACCGGAACCGTCCTCCATGCCTGGCAGACTCCTCCGCATGGTGGAGACCTCCGCACGCCTGCTGCGTCTGCTGTCCCTGCTCCAGGCCCACCGGGAGTGGTCGGGCGCCGATCTCGCCGCGCGCCTCGGCGTCACCCCCCGCACGGTGCGCCGGGACGTGGACAAGCTCCGCGGCCTGGGCTACCCCGTGCACTCCTCGACCGGCACGTCCGGCGGCTACCGGCTGGGCGCGGGCGCCGAGCTGCCCCCACTGCTGCTGGACGACGACGAGGCGGTCGCCGTGGCCGTGGGCCTCCAGGCTGCCGCGCAGCTCGGCGTCCGCGGCATCGACGAGTCCTCGGGCCGCGCGCTGGCCAAGCTGGAGCAGGTGCTGCCGCACCGGCTGCGCCGCAGGGTCGGGGCGCTGACCGCCTACACCGTGCCGATGGCGCGCCCCCCTCGCGGGCCCGCCGTCGATCCCGCCACCATCACCGAACTCGCTCACGCCTGCCGGGACCACCAGGTGCTGCGGTTCTCCTACCGGGCGCACGACGGGGAGGAGTCGCGGCGCGTCGTGGAGCCGTACCGGCTGGTGAGCACCGCGCGCCGCTGGTACCTGGTGGGCTGGGACCGGGACCGTGGGGACTGGCGCACCTACCGGGCCGACCGCCTCACACCGAAGCCGCCGCACGGCCCGGGATTCACCCCGCGCACCCCGCCTGCGGAGGACCTGGCCGCCTGGGTCTCGGAAGGCGTCTCGACGAGGGTGTACGCCGAGCGGGCCACCGTCCTGCTGCACGCCCCGGTGGAGGAGGCGGCGGAACGCGTCTCGCTGTCCACGGGCACCCTGGAGGGCGTGGACGAGCGCAGCTGCCTGCTGCGCACCGGGGCGCATTCGCTGGACCTCATGTCCGTGCACCTGGTGATGCTCGGCATCGACTTCGAGGTCCGCGAGCCCGTGGAGCTGGCCGCCCACCTGCGTTCCCTCCGGGACCGGCTGGGGCGTGCGCTGGGCGAACCGTGACCCGCCTTCCGGACGGTGCGGGGGAATTCCGGGGCGTGCCGACATCCACCGGAAACGGGTGAATACCTCTGTGGCCGCAGGAGAACAGAAGACCGAAAAACGGGCCCTCCCGTGCAATTCCCGGAGGCGTCCGACGACGGTGAGGGGAGGGAATTCCCACCCCGCCGACCGTTCACCCTCGCATCGCGCGAACGGGTGAACGGATAACGCCACGCGAGTGTTCCACGTTGTGACACAAGTGTGACGCCCCGCGGATACGGCCCGGACTTCCGCGCCCGCGCCGCCGCGCCGTACGGTGGCGGCCATGGCACCCGAATCCGCAGATCCCGACTCCCCGCAGGACGACCCCGAACGCTACGTGGGGCTCGCCGCCGACGACGCCGAACGGCGGGCGCGCGAGCAGGGCTGGTCCACCGTCCGCACCCTCGCCCCGGACGCGATCATCACCATGGAGTTCCTCTCCGGTCGGCTGAACCTCGCCGTCCGGGACGGCACCGTGGTGCGCTCCTGGAAGGGCTGACAGCCGCCCCGGCCGGGTGTGCCGACCCCGCGGGCCGGGGCGGCGGAGGCGCCGTACCTCAGCGTCCCCGCGGCCCCAGCGTCGCGGTACGCGTCGCGGACGGCCGGTCCCCGCGTGCGGGGTGGGCCCGCCCCGTGGTGTGGCCCCGCACGGAGGCGGCGCGCCCGGCGCCCGTCGGCTCGGCGTGCGCCCCGGTGTGCTGCCCGTCACCGTGCCCCGCGCGGGCGACGGCCGGCGGGCCGGTCACCGGGGTCACCGGGACCGGGAACGGCCGGGCCCGGCCGACGGGCCGCAGGCGCTCGCGGTAGGCGTAGATCTTCGCCTCCACCCGGGCGATCGACGGCTCGCACCACGGCAGGCCCAGGAGGATGATCAGGCCGGCCACCCAGCCCAGCAGCACGTCGCTCAGCCAGTGCGTACCCAGGTAGACGGTGGTGGCCCCCACTCCGAGGGCGAACACGGCAGCCACCACGGACAGCACCCGCCGGGCGCGCGGGGTGGTCGCCAGATACGCCAGGATTCCCCAGGTCACGACCGCGTTCGCGGTGTGCCCGGAGGGGAATATGTCGCCGCCGGCGAAGAGCTCGGCCGAGCCGACCTGCGTGGCGTAGTGCGGGCCGAGGCGGCCCAGGCCGATCTTCACCGCGCCGACCGACACGTTGAGGACCAGCAGTGCGGAGGCCAGGACCAGCAGGGGGCGGAGGGTGCGCTGGCGCCAGGAGCGCCAGCCCAGCCAGGCCGCCACCAGCACGGCCGTCGGTCCGCGCTGGCCCAGGACGACGAAGTAGTCCAGGAAGGCGTGGAACTCCGGCCACTGCTTGTAGGGCCTCAGGAGCATCAGCTGCCAGTCCCAGCGCACCAGTTCGGTGGTCAGCAGGACGGCGGCCACGATGAGTGCGTACACGACTCCCGTCGCGGCGAACAGGACCTTGCGGGTCCCGCTCATCCGCGGGGCGGGGTTGCTGGGCCGCTCGGGCTCCTGCTCGAGCCTGGCGAGCAATCGGTCGGTACGCACCCAGTCGACGTTACAACGCGTCGGTGAGGTGAACGCGCGTGTCCGCGCCTTTGTGATGCCGATGTGATGTGGAGTTCGTCTCGTTCCCGGTCTTATCCCTCGCATTTCGCCGCTCAATTCCCTCGGTCGACTCGCATTCCACCACCGGGTCGCCGCGTAAGGAGTTCCCGGAAGGGCGGGACGGCGTTAACCGCCGCTTAATGCGGAATTCCCGTGCACGTCCGCACGTCCGTTCACCGGCGTGTGCACGGCGGGCGGTCGTGCGACCACCACGGGTACCCCCGCTGTCCCCTCCGCACACGGCGGGCCTGCGTGGTCGGCCCGCGCACGTGACAGGCGCCACGGGAACCGGCCGCGGACTCGCGTACGCTGTCGCCCTCTCGTGCCCGAAGCACCGAGCCGGGCGACAACCCCGCCGCGCCCGGCATTCCCCGCGGTGGCCGACGGCGGCGAGTGCAGGAGGAGGTGCGTACATGCCCGGGAACACTCCCGTGGCACGCGAGACGGCGGAAGTCCCCGCACAGAGGTCCGCTCCACCCCCCGCAGGCGACCGCGGGGCGGGACGCTGGACCGTCCTCGTGGTCCTCTGCGCCAGCCTGCTGCTGGTCTCCGTCGACGCCACCGTCCTGCACGTCGCCGTCCCCGCCGTGTCCCAGGACCTGCAGCCGACCTCGACACAGCTGCTCTGGATCGTCGACGCCTACCCGCTGGTCTGTGCGTCGCTGCTCATCCTCTTCGGCACCCTCGGCGACCGCACCGGCCGGCGGCGGGTGCTGCTGCTCGGCTACGGCATCTTCGCGCTCGCCTCCGCGCTCGCCGCGTACGCGCACACCCCGGAGACGCTCATCGGCGCCCGGGCGCTGCTCGGCGTCGGCGGAGCGATGATCATGCCGGCCACGCTGTCCATCCTCCGGCAGGTCTTCACCGACCGGAGGGAGCGCGCGCTCGCCGTCGGCGTCTGGAGCGCGGTGGCCGCGGTGGGGGCCGCGCTCGGCCCGCTCTTCGGAGGTCTCCTGCTGGAGCACTTCTGGTGGGGCGCGGTCTTCCTGATCAACATTCCGCTGATGGCGGTCAGCCTGCCCGTCGGCCGCCGGCTCCTTCCCGAGTCGACCGGGTCGGGGGACGGACCCTGGGACGTGCTCGGCGCCCTGCTCGCCGCCGCCGGCCTGTTCGGCGTGATCCTCGGCGTGAAGCAGGCCGGGGACGGCGCGCCGCTGGCCCCGGGCACCCTGCTCCCGCTGCTCGCCGGTGCGGCGCTGCTGGCGGCGTTCGTCCGCAGGCAGCGCCGGCACGCGCACCCGCTGATCGACATGAAGGCGCTCGCCCGCCCCGCGTTCGGGACGTCGCTGGGCTGCATCGTGCTCACCGTCCTCGCCCTGGTCGGGCTGGCGCTCCTCGCCGCGCAGTACCTCCAGCTCGTGCTCGGCCTGTCGCCGCTGGAGACCGGGCTGCGGCTGCTGCCGCTCTCCGTCGCCGCGATCGCCGCCGGGCTGGTCGGCGCCCGCATGCTGCGCCTGATGGGCCCCCGGCTGATGGTCGCGCTCGGCTTCGGGGTGACGGCGCTCGCGGTGCTCTGCCTGATCGCGGTCGTCGGCCAGGACGACCGGCCCGTGCTGCTCGTCGGCGCGTTCGTCCTCCTCGGCTTCGGTCTCGAGACGACGCTGTTCGGCTGCTACGAGTCGATGCTCAGCGAGGCGCCCGCGGACCGTGCGGGCGGTGCCGCGGCGGTGGGAGAGACGGCGTACCAGCTCGGCGCGGGCGTCGGGATAGCGCTGCTGGGCAGCGTGATGAACGCCGCCTACGCTCCGGGCGTACGGGACCTGCCCGGGGTGCCGTCCGCGGCGAGCAGAGACGCCGGACACTCGCTCGGCGAGGCGTACGGCGTCGCCGAGCGGCTCGACGGCGTGGCGGGGGAGGCGCTGATGGCCGCCGCCCGCAGCGCGTTCGTGCACGGTCTGCACGTCACGCTCCTCGTCAGCGCCGGACTGCTGCTGCTCGGCGCGCTGGCCGCGCTGCGGCTGCCGGGCAGCGCGGACACCGCCCGCCGCCCCGCGGACCCGCCGCGCCCCGCACGGGGCGAGCACGGCCCCCGCGGCGCGCGGGAGCAGCGGGAACAACCGGCCAAGGGCGCCGGTGCCCTCTTGTCCAGCGGCGCCGCACGCACCTAGCGTCGGACCAGACGATCACCCCGGAGGAACGCATGTCCGCGCTGCCGCCATTCGACCCGGCCGACCCGCTCGGCCTCGAGGACCTGCTCGATCCCGAGGACCGGGCGGTCCGCGACACCGTGCGCTCCTGGGCCGCCGACCGGGTGCTGCCGCACATCGCCGAGTGGTACGAGCGCGGCGAACTGCCCGGCATCCGCGATCTGGCGCGCGAACTCGGCTCGATCGGCGCCCTCGGCATGTCGCTGACCGGCTACGGATGCGCGGGCGCGTCCGCCGTCCAGTACGGTCTGGCCTGCCTGGAGCTGGAGGCCGCCGACTCCGGCATTCGTTCGCTGGTCTCCGTGCAGGGCTCGCTGGCCATGTACGCCCTCCACCGCTTCGGCAGCGAGGAGCAGAAGGAGCGGTGGCTGCCCCGGATGGCCTCCGGTGAGGTCATCGGCTGCTTCGGGCTCACCGAGCCCGACCACGGCTCCGACCCGGCGGGCATGCGCACCTACGCCAAGCGCGACGGGTCCGACTGGCTGCTGACCGGCCGCAAGATGTGGATCACCAACGGTTCGGTGGCCGGCGTCGCCGTCGTCTGGGCCGGCACCGACGACGGCATCCGCGGTTTCGTGGTGCCCACCGACACCCCGGGCTTCAGCGCACCCGAGATCCGGCACAAGTGGTCCCTGCGCGCCTCTGTGACCAGTGAACTCGTGCTCGACGAAGTGCGCCTGCCCGCCGACGCCGTGCTGCCGGAGGCGAAGGGGCTGCGCGGTCCGCTCAGCTGCCTGAGCCACGCCCGCTACGGCATCGTGTGGGGATCGATGGGCGCCGCGCGCGCCAGCTTCGAGAGCGCCCTGGACTACTCCCGCACCCGGGAGCAGTTCGGGAAGCCGCTGGCCGGGTTCCAGCTCACGCAGGCCAAGCTGGCCGACATGGCGGTCGAGCTGCACAAGGGCATCCTGCTCGCCCACCACCTGGGGACGCGTATGGACGCCGGGAGGCTGCGTCCGGAGCAGGTGAGCTTCGGCAAGCTGAACAACGTGCGCGAGGCCATCGAGATCTGCCGCACCGCGCGCACGATCCTCGGCGCGAACGGCATCTCCCTGGAGTACCCGGTGATGCGGCACGCCACCAACCTGGAGTCGGTGCTCACCTACGAGGGCACCGTCGAGATGCATCAGCTCGTCCTGGGCAAGGCGCTCACCGGGGTGGACGCCTTCCGCTGACCGTCGGAGCGGGGGAGGGGCGCCCGGGCGGGACGTCCCTCCCTCAGCTCTGGTTGAAGAAGCCGCCCTCGGAGGCGCGGCGCTCCTCACCGCTGACGATCTTGTAGTCGGCGGGGGTGAGCAGGAAGACCCGCGTCGCCACCCGCTCGATGGAGCCGCGCAGCCCGAACGTCAGCCCGGCGGCGAAGTCCACGACCCGCTTGGCGTCCGCGGACTCCATGGACGTGAGGTTCACGATCACCGGGACGCCGTCCCGGAACAGCTCGCCGATGCCGCGCGCGTCCCGGAAGCCGTCCGGGGTGATCGTGGCGATGCGGGTGCCCTGGTCCTGCGCGGTCTCGGCCGTCACCCGTACCCGGGGGTCGGTGACCCACGACTCCCGGGCGGCGTCGCCCGGCTCCGGCCCCTCGGCGTAATCGTCGTCGTAGTAACGCATCTCGCTGTCGTCGACGAGGCCCAGCCAGGCACTCGCCTTGCGCACCGATCCCATGGACGCCTCCTCTCCTCTGCGCGCGGCTTCGAAAGTGCTGCCGTGACCGGCCCGCCGCGGGGCCCGCCATTCCTATGGTCTTCCATGAGGCTGACAATGCGCCAAGCGGATTGCCGCTCCGAGGGTGTTTCGTGACGGTTCTGGTGCAGAAATCATGCTGCCCGATCAGCGATCCTGCCGTATACGGGTGATGACGGTGCGAAAGATTCTGCCCTTCCCTCCGGACGGGTGGCAGGAACGACATACGGGTGACCGGGGTGTGGCTTCCAGCCTTCCCCCGCTTCCTGCGATGATGCGCTGTCACGACGTAACGGGGGAAACGATGTTCGGAATCATCAGGCCCTGCCGCCATCGGCTGGGAACGGAAATGCTGCGCGCCTGGGCGGCCCACCTCTGCGGACTGTGCCTGGCCCTGCGCACCGACCACGGGCAGTTCGCCCGTGTGGTCACCAACTACGACGGACTCGTGCTGTCCGCTCTCACCGAGGCCCAGACGGCCGACGTGCGCGGAGGCAGGCGTACGGCCGGCCCGTGCCCGCTGCGCGGCATGCGGACCGCGTCCGTGGCGCACGGGGAGGGCGCACGGCTCGCCGCCTCGGTCTCCCTGGTCCTGGCCTCGGCGAAGACCCGCGACCACGTCGCCGACGGAGACGGACTCCTCGCCCGCAGGCCGGTGGCCGCGGCCGCCCGCCGGGTCGCCACCGGCTGGGAACGGGCCGGAGCGCGCACCGGCGCGTCCCTCGGCTTCGACACCGCGCTGCTGGTCGACGCCGTCGACCGGCAGCCGCTGGTGGAGGCCGCCGCCGGTCCGGGCGGCGACCTCCTCGCCGTCACCGAACCCGCCGAGACGGCCACCGCCGCGGCCTTCGCCCACACCGCCGTGCTCGCCGGACGTCCGCACAACTCCGTCCCGCTCGCCGAGGCGGGGCGGCTCTTCGGCCGCCTCGCCCACCTGCTCGACGCCGTGGAGGACCGTGCGGCCGACGAGGCCGCGGGCGCCTGGAACCCGGTCACGGTCACGGCCACGCCCCTGCCCGAGGTGCGGCGCCTGTGCGATGACGCGGCGCACGGGGTCCGGCTCGCCCTGCGAGACGTCGACTTCGCCGACGGCCGGCTCGTGCACCGGCTGCTGGCCCACGAACTGCCACGCGCCGTGGACCGCGCCTTCGGCACCACCACCTGCAGCCACGGCGCGCCAGGCCCGGTGCCCCTCGGCAAGCCGGTCCCCGGCAACCCGTACGCGTCGGGCGGCGGCGACCCCCACGGCGCGGGTGGCCCGTTCGGCCCGGGCGGGCCTTCCGGCACCGGTGGACGGGGCGGATCCGGCGGACCGGGCGGCCCCGGCGGGCCGGGAGCGCACCTGCCCGGCGACGGGCAGCGGCCGCCCCGCGGGCTGCTCGCCGGCTGCGGGGCCTTCCTGGGCCTGCTCTGCACCTGCCGGATCTGCTGTGCCCAGGAGTACGAGGGGCCCTGGTCGCGCAAGAGGCGCAAGAGGCGCGAGCGGTGCTCCCGGAACTGGGACTGCGCGTGCGACTGCTGCGGCTGCGACGGCTGCTGCTGCGACTGCGGAGCCTGAGCCGCCCGCCGCCGCGGCCCCACCGCGACGGTCCCGAGCGGGCCCCGAAGCCCTTCCCGGAGGGCTCGACCCCGGCTACCGGCGGGTTTACCGTGGGGGATAAGTCGGACTTTGGGGGCCGGTCATGATCGTCGAGCTCATCCTTGCCGCACTCGCCGGCGGCGCCGTCTACGCAGGCGCCGCCGCACGCGTCATCCGGCAGTACGAGCGCGGGCTGGTGTTCCGCCTCGGCAAGCTGCAGTCCACGCTGCGCGATCCCGGGTTCACCATGGTGGTGCCCGGGATCGACCGCTTGCAGAAGGTCAACATGCAGATCGTGACCCTTCCCATCCCCGCCCAGGAGGGCATCACCCGGGACAACGTGACGGTACGGGTCGACGCCGTCGTCTACTTCCGCGTCATCGATCCGGCGGACGCCGTTGTGCGCGTCGAGGACTACCGGTTCGCCGTCTCACAGATGGCACAGACCTCGCTGCGGTCGATCATCGGCAAGAGCGAGCTGGACGACCTGCTGTCCAACCGGGAGAAGCTGAACCAGGGGCTGGCCATCATGATCGACAGCCCGGCGGTCGAATGGGGGGTCAACGTCGACCGCGTGGAGATCAAGGACGTCTCGCTTCCGGAGAGCATGAAGCGGTCGATGGCCCGGCAGGCCGAAGCCCAGCGCGACCGGCGGGCGCGCGTCATCAACGCCGACGCCGAGCTGGAGGCGTCGAAGAAGCTCGCCCAGGCGGCGCGGGCGATGTCCGACACGCCGGCGGCGCTCCAGCTCCGGCTGCTCCAGACCGTCTCCAGCGTCGCCACCGAGAAGAACTCCACCCTGGTGCTGCCCTTCCCCGTCGAGCTGCTCCGCTTCCTGGACCGCTCCCAGCGCACCGGCGATTACGGGCCCCCGGGCGCGGGCGCCGGTTCGGTCGCAGAGGCGGAGGCGGACGCCGCCCGACGCGAGCTGGCCGCCGAAGGCGTGCCCGCCGAGGGGGAGATCGGTGCAGGTCCCGACCAGGATGTGGGGATCGTGCCACCTGTGGACGTTCACCCCGAACTCGAACTCGGGGAAAAGCGGACGGATTCCGGGAACCAGTAGGCCGATTACCGGACAGTTCCGGCTTTTCGGGGGTTGTGTCGCCTGGAGTGACGCGTGATACTCGGCGATCACATTGGCATGGACGCGCCTCCCCCCACTTCGGCGTGCCCGTGCCTCCACCCTCCGGGTGTGCCCCGTCTCGGGCCCACCCGCCCCCACAGGAGGTCGAGAGTTGAGACACCGTCGGATACCCAAGCGCCGCGCCGCAGTCGCCGGAGCGGCCGTGGCCGCCCTCGTCGGCGGATCGCTGACCCTGGCCAACGCCAACGCAAGCGAGAGCCCGGCGCCCGCGCCCGCACCCAAGACCCTCTCGGTGCAGGCGGCGACCGGCCTCGCCGACAAGCTCGTCGGCGACGTCGAGGGCCACGCGGGCGCGTACTACGACGCGGACGCCAAGCGCCTCGTGGTGAACGTGGTCGACGCGGCGGCCAAGAAGACCGTCGAGGCGGCCGGCGCCGAGGCCCGTGTCGTCGAACACACCCTGGCCCAGCTGAAGTCGGTGAAGGACACCTTCACCGAGCGGGACCTGACCGGCACCTCCCGGGTCGTCGACCCGGTGACCAACAAGGTCGTCATCACCGCCGACCGTACGGTCTCCGGAGCCGAACTGGCCGACCTGAAGAAGCAGGTGAAGGCCGAGGGCGGCAAGGCCGTCCTCAAGCGCACCGAGGGCGAGTTCACCACCCGCATCGCGGGCGGGGACGCCATCTACGGCGGCGGCTCCCGCTGCTCGCTCGGCTTCAACGTCACGGTGGGCGGCCAGCCCGGTTTCATCACCGCCGGCCACTGCACCGAGGCCGTCTCCACCTGGACCGACGAAGCCGGCGCCACCCTCGGCAACACCGAGGGCAGCAGCTTCCCGGGCGACGACTACGGTCTGGTGATGTACTCGGGCAGCGTGGACAACCCGAGCGAGGTCAACCTCTACGACGGCACCACCCAGGCCATCTCCGGCCCGGGCGAGGCCACCGTGGGCATGCAGGTGACCCGCAGCGGCAGCACCACGCAGGTGCACAGCGGCACCGTGGAGGCCGTCAACGCCTCCGTCTCCTACCCGCAGGGCACGGTCGACGGTCTGATCCAGACCGACGTCTGCGCCGAGCCGGGTGACAGCGGTGGCGCGCTCTTCGCGGGCGACAAGGCGATCGGCCTGACCTCCGGCGGCAGCGGCGACTGCAGCTCGGGCGGCCAGACCTTCTTCCAGCCCGTCAGCGAGGCGCTCGACGTGTACGGGGCGACTCTCCCCTGACGCCGCACGCGGTGACACCACGACGGTGCCCCCGGACCTTCCCGGACGCTGTTGGTTAATTCGGGGGCAGGCTCTACTCGGCCCCGCTGAGCTTCGGCTCTGCGGGGCCGAGTGCTGCGAAGCGGCTGGTGCGGGTGCGGGCCCGGGGTGTGCCTGTGAGGTAGGCGTCGATGCGGGCGAGGTTGATCGCGGCGCCGGTGAGCTGGTGCTGGAGGCTGGTCTTCGCCAGGCCCCGGTAGCGGGATCTGCGCAAGCCGCAGCGCCCGACGGCCTGGGAGATGGTGCCCTCGACTCCTGCGCGGGTTTTGTAGTGGTCCTTCCAGGTCTCGGTGTCCTGTTCGGCACGGGCCTGGCGGAGGGCTTCGTGTTCCTCGCGGGGCCGCAGGGTCAGACGGCGGCCGCGGCTGGAGGTGGTGCACTGCTCGCGGACCGGGCAGGGGCGGCACTGCCCGCCGCTGAAGCGGACCCGGATCACTGGCGTTCCCTCGGGTGAGCGGTCGGGGTTCCAACAGCGGGCGGTCTTGCCACCGGGGCACGTGACCTGCTCGCCCTCCCAGTCGACGCTGAAGTCATCGGCGGTGAAGCCGTTGTTCGCGGCGGCCTGGTGGCTGATCACGCCGGCGACCGGCCCGGTGAGCGTGATGCCGTACTCGCGCCGGGTGCTGACCAGCAGATGCGCGTCGACGTATCCGGCGTCGACCAGGTGCTCGCCGGGCAGACGGTCCACCTGGGCAAGCTGGGCGTGCACGGCATCGGTCATCGAGATGTCGGGCACGGTCGCCACGGTGGTGGCCACGTTCGTGATCAGGTTCAAGGCGTCCGGCTCGCAGGTCTCGGTGAGGTGGACCTTGTATCCGTCCCACACAGTGTCGCGCTTGACGCTGCCGCGAGCCTCGGAGTCATAGGGCGTGACCAGGCGCATCGCGCCCGGTGGGCGGTCTTTGGGGTCCCTGCGCCTCACCTCGCCCTCCACCAGGTGGAAGGACTGGACCCAGACCTGACGCAGGTATTCCACCTGTTCAAGTGTTCGCAGTCCTTCGTAAGTCCCGGGCGAGAAGACGGCTTCGAGCAGGCGCATCCCGTCACGGCCGATCCGCGCTCCCACCTCGTCCCGCTTGGTGCGTGACTTGGGGAAACGGGAGTCCTCAGCCCTCGTGGCGTAGTTCCTGAACCAGTCCGGCTCAGCGGCCTGGACCAGCCACTGCGGCGCCTCCTGGGCCAGCGCGTTCAACGCCGCGCGCAGTGACTCGGCGACCATCTCCAGCCAGCTCAGTTCCCGGGCCGCGGACAGCACGTGCGTCGAGTCGGTCCGCGCCCGGCCCGCGGTCGTCAGCAGTCCCCGCTCCCCGGCCGCGGCCAGGATGCCGTCCAGCACCCGCCGCCCACCGTCCGCACCTGTCAGACGGTCCCGGAACTCCGACAGCACCGAGAAATCGAAGCCGGGATCACCCAGCTCCAGCCCGAGCGCGTACTTCCAGTCGATCCGGGCCCGCACCGCCTCCGCGGCCTGCCGATCGGTCAGCCCCTCCACGAACTGCAACACCAGCACGAGCGCCAGCCGCCCCGGTGACCAGGCAGGCTTGCCCCGGGCCGGGAACAGGTCCACGAACCCCTCATCCCCGAACAGCGGCCCCAGCCCGTCCCGCACCCGGATCGCCAGGCTCCCGTTCGGGAACGCGGCCCGCGCAACCCGCGCCGTCTGCCCCGGCACCTCGTTCGGCCCGCTTGGCTGCATCGACATCCGCACCCACCCCATACGACAACGTCGGCCTTCAAGACCACAACCGGGTCTTGAAGGCCGACGTCACGCGAGCCCCCGAATTAACCAACAGCGTCCTTCCCGGTCCGGGGGCACCGTCATGTGCGCGCAGCGCGCTCGGGCGGGAGCGTCAGCGGGACTCGGCCGCGACCAGCTCCGCGATCTGCACGGCGTTCAGCGCCGCGCCCTTGCGCAGGTTGTCGTTGGACAGGAACAGCGACAGCCCGTTCTCCGCGGTCTCGTCGGCGCGGATGCGGCCCACGTAGCTGGCGTCGGCGCCTGCGGCCTGGAGCGGGGTCGGGATGTCCGAGAGCTCCACGCCCGGCGCGCCGGCCAGCAGCTGCCGCGCGCGCTCCGGGCTCAGCGGGCGCTCGAAGCGGGCGTTGACCTGGAGGGAGTGGCCGGTGAAGACCGGCACGCGCACGCAGGTGCCCGACACCTTCAGGTGGGGGACGTCGAGGATCTTCCGGGACTCGTTGCGGAGCTTCTGCTCCTCGTCCGTCTCGTCGAGGCCGTCGTCCACGATCGAGCCGGCGAGGGGCAGCACGTTGAAGGCGATCGGGCGCTTGAACTTGTTCCCCTCCGGGAAGTCCACCGCGTCGCCGGCGAACGTCAGGCGGGTGGCGTCGGTCTCCACCGCCTTGCGGGCCTGCTCGTCCAGTTCCGCCACACCGGCCAGTCCGCTGCCGGACACCGCCTGGTAGGTGGCGACCACGAGCGCGGTCAGGCCGGCCTCGTCGTGCAGCGGGCGCAGCACCGGCATCGCGGCCATCGTGGTGCAGTTCGGGTTGGCGATGATGCCCTTCGGGCGGTTCTTCGCCGCGTCGGGGTTGACCTCCGAGACGACCAGTGGCACCTCGGGGTCCAGCCGCCACGCGGAGGAGTTGTCGATCACGACCGGGCCCTGGGAGGCCACCTTCTCGGCGATCGCCTTCGACGTCGCGCCGCCCGCGGAGAAGAGCACGATGTCCAGGTCCGCGTAGTCGGCGGTCGACGCGTCCTCGACGGTGACCTCGCCGTCCTTCCAGGGCAGGGTGCGGCCGGCCGAACGCGCCGAGGCGAACAGGCGCAGCGTCTCGACCGGGAAGTTCCGCTCGGCCAGGATCTCGCGCATCACGCTGCCGACCTGACCAGTGGCTCCGACGATCCCGATCCTCATGTGGCTCCTTCTGCCGTGCGCGTGCAGCGCTGGTGTCAGCTGTGTGCAGGGGGTGTGCTTGTGTCCTTGTGCTTCCCCTACCCTGCACCGCGTCGCTCACGGGGGCCAATTCTTTGACATCGGTCACACTCCGTGCCGCCCGGCGCCGCCGCCCGGCGGCCGGCCGTCCCCCGGGCCGAAGGCGGCCAGCGCGTCCTCCGCGCTGTTGCGGGCCCGGACGTACTCGTCCGCCCAGGCGGCCGCGTCCGGAAACCCGGACGCGGCGGCGATCCGGGCGCACGCCGCGTCGGCGTCGTACGCGGTGCGGCGGAGCGACACGGTCTCGCCCGGCCCGAGCAGCGCCCAGTGCGCCCCGGGGCGCCCGTACGGCATGCCGACGCTGCCCGGATTGATCACGAGCCGTCCATGGGTGAGGCGGACGTACGGCATGTGCGTGTGGCCGCAGACCACGGCCGACACGTCGTCGCCCACCCCGGAGAGCACCTCCGCCCAGCGGTCCGGACGCGAGTCGACCAGCACCACCTCCTCGTCGTCGCGCGGCGTGGCGTGGCAGAACAGCACCCGGCCCAGTCCGGCGACGTCGAGGGTGGCGGTGGCGGGCAGCCCGGCCAGCAGCTCCACCTGGTCCGCGCGCAACCGCTCCGCCGCCCAGGGGGCGATCGGGTCGGGGATCTCCGTGCGCCGGCCGCGACGGTACTCGACCAGCTCCCGGTCGGCGTTGCCCGACACCCACACCGCGCGGTCGCCCAGGCCGGCCAGCAGGTCCAGGGTGGCGACCGGCAGCGGACCGGCCGCCAGGTCGCCCGCCAGCACGACGCGGTCGGCGCCGCGGACGCCGGACTCCGCCAGCACCGCCTCCAGCGCCGGCAGCACCCCGTGCACGTCGGCCAGCACGGCCACCTTCTCGACCCGTCCCTTCGTCATGCGCCCCAGTCTGCGCCGCCACCTCCGGCCCCGGGGCGCCGTTCTCCCGCAGCGGATTCCGCTGCGGGAGGGCGCCGATGGTCAGGACGTGGTGCCGGTCGTCTCGCCCTTGCCCTTGCCGGTGGCGCCGCCGTCTTCGTGCTCGGGGTCGGAGAACGGCGGCGTGTCCTGGCGGCAGGTCGCTCCCACCGGCGGGAGTGCGCCGTCGATGAGGTAGCGGCTCTCGTACTCCTGAACGCAGCTGCTGGGGTTGAACAGTGCGGTGTGCCCCTCACCCTCGAGGGTGAGCAGACGCGCGTCGCCGAGTTCCTCGGCCATGGCGTGCGAGGCCCAGAGGGACGTGGAGGGGTCATAGGTGTTGGCGACGACCAGGATGGGGTTCGCCGTGGGGGTGTTCCACGGGCCGCGGTAGGGGTCGGCGGCCTTCGCCGGCCAGCTGGGACACCCGGCGGAGGCCCAGGTCCAGTGGCGGCCGGCGTCGCCCGCGCGGACGGCGCTCGCCTCCGCCAGGGCGTGGTAGTCACCGAAGGGCGGAGCGGGGCTGTCGCCGCAGAAGACCGCCGAGGCCTGTTCCTCGCCGAGGTACGGGTTCGGGTTCGGGACCGGCGGCGGGGGCGGGAACTGGGGCGGCTCCGGGGCGCGGCCCTCCCACAGGTCCTGCAGACGGGCGGCGAGGTCCGTCCACCCGGGGTGGACGACGTAGAGGCCGGTCACCGCGTTGCTGACGGTGGCGGCGTAGGTCCAGCCGTCCATCGGATGTTTCCGCAGGCGCTGCGTCAGCCGGTCCCACTTGTTCCGCGTCGCCTGCGGGCTGCCGGCGAAGAAGGCGCAGTGGGCGGTGGTGGTGGATCCGCACAGCGTGAGGAACCGGTCCAGGGTCGCTGCACCGGAGCGGTCCGCGCCCGAGCGCTGGAAGGTGGAGAGCCAGGGGTCGTCGTCGGAGAAGTCGGTCCACGCGTTGGGGTCCCAGTTGGCGTCGAGGACCATGGCGCGGACCTTGTCGGGGAAGAGGTTGGCGTAGGTGGCGCCCAGGTAGGTGCCGTAGGAGATCCCGTAGTAGGTGAGCTGCGGTTCGCCCACCGCCCGGCGGAGGTGGTCGAGGTCGCGGGCGGTGTCGGCGGTCGAGACATGGCGCAGGAGTTCGGGGTCCTTCTGCTCACAGAACCGCGCCAGCTCCTCGTACGCGGCCTCCGTGGCCCGGCGCTCCTGCGCGGTGACCGGGAAGCCGGCCGGTCTGCTCGCATTCCAGGCGGCGGCTTCCTCCTCACTCGCGAAGCAGTTCACCGCGGTGCTGTTGCCGATCCCGCGAGGGTCCCAGCTCACGATGTCGAACCGTTCCCGCACCTCCCGGGGGAAGGACTCGTAGTTCTGCGGCATCTGTACGGTGCCGGGCCCGCCGGGTCCGCCGGGGTTGAAAAACAGGGTGCCGATGCGCCGTGAGGGGTCGGCCGCCTCCCGTTTGACGACCGCCAGTTCGATGGTGCGGCCGTGGGGGTCGTCGTAGTCCAGCGGCACCTTCGCGGTCGCGCAGTCGAACGGGCTGCCCTTCACGCAGGGTTCCCAGTCCAGCGTGGGAGCGGGCCGCTCGGGTGTCGGCCGGCCGTCGGCGCCGGCGAGGCCCGGTGCCGTCAGTGCCATCGAGCATGCCGCCATCACGGCGACGACCACGAGACCACCCCGACGGCCCGCTCTCGGTTTCGATATGTGCATGCCACTTCCTCCACGGCGGGGTTCCACGGCTGGGTCCTCCATGAAAGGAGCGAGACGCGCTCGGGCAGGGGACGTCGCCACTGATCCGTTTCCACGACACCCTGGCCGGGCCGGACCCGCGAGCCGACCGCAGCCGAACGGCTGAGACCGCATCGTCGCCCGCTCTGCCGGTCGCGCGGGTCACGAGTCTCCGACTCACGTCGTCGGGGTTGCCGGCGCTTCCCGGTTGGAGCTGTGTGGGGCCGCGGGTGCGAGATACCGGTTGACCTGCTGCTTCGGCCGCTCCCGAGCCCTTCGCGGCGGCTTGTGCGGTGGCAGGCCCTCTGAGGCGGCGGCAGTTTCGTTGGCGTGCACGGCGGTTTCTCCTGCGTGGCCCCGCTCCGAGCCGGGGCGGGGCCACGCGAGGTGCCGCATCCAGTCACCTCGGATGGAGAAAGACTCAGATGAAGAAGATCTTCACCACCACCTGCGCCGCCGTGGTCGCGGCGGCCCCGCTCATGGCGTTCGCCCCGGCCGCCACCGCCGACGACATGCCCGGTCCCGGCCGCCACGCTGCGATATCGCTGCAGGCGCAGCTTGTCCCGTTCGAGGTGAACAAGGTCCATGGCTGGGGCTACGCGAAGGTCCGCCTCGACGGTCGGCACGTCACCGTGCGACTCAAGGCCAAGGGGCTGCTCGCAGACGCCCCGCACGCCCAGCACTTCCACATCGCTGCCAAGGGCGTGTGCCCGCCCGACTCGGCAGCCACCGAGCACAACGGCAAGCTCGCCCTGTCGACCGTGGACGGCCAACCGTTCTACGGCGGGATCGGCGCCTCGCTCACCACCGAGGGCGACACCAGCCCGGACTCCGCCCTCGCCGTCGACCGCTTTCCCGTCGGCAAGTTCATCCACTACGAGCGCAGCTTCACCGTCAGCGAGCAGACCGCCAGGTCGCTGCGGGACGACACCGCGGTCCTCGTCCTGCACGGCATCGACTACAACAGGAACGGCAGGTACGACTTCAACCTCGGCAGGAGCGAACTCGACCCCGAACTCCCCCTGGAGGCGACCGCGCCGGCGCTGTGCGGGGCACTGAAGAAGGCGCCGCACGGCGGCATCTCCGGCGGGCACGGAGGCACCCAGGGGAGCAACGACGAGTTGACTGCCGCAGCGGCCGGAACCGGTCTGCTGGCCCTCGGCGGCGGCGCGTTCCAGCTGCGTCGGCGCACCGCCCGCACCGCCCGCGCCGACTGACCGACTGACCGGCCGGCCAGGCACGTGCCCCGCAAGGCCAGGCTCAGCTCTGGTGGCCGCCGTGGTGTCCTCATCGCGGCGGCCAACCGCATGCACCAGGGCGCCTACGTGTCGGCGTCACCGCGCACCTGAGGAGCGAGGCGCACTGGCGGCGGCGCCCGTGCGGGGTGCGCCCAGCGAGCGGGCGGCGACGCGGTCCAGGTGCCGGCGGAAGACGGCCTCCGCGTCCGGTGTCAGCGTCGACAGCGCCACCATCGCCGTGAGCACCACGTCGCACAGCTCGGCCGCGAGGTCCTCCTCGCCGTGGCTGTGCCCCTTCCTCGGGTTCGCGCCCAGCATCCCCTGCAGCGCCTCCGCCGCCTCGCCCGCCTCCTCGGTGATCTTGAGCACCTGGAGCAGCAGCTTCGTCTCCCGCGGCCGGGCGCTCGCCTCGTCCAGCCACGTCGCCAGCCGCCCCGACGTCTCCCACGCACCCTCGTCCATCGCGCGCCCTCCCTCGTGTCCCCGTGCACCTTCGCGGCCCGGGCGTGTTCCGTCTTCCGTCAACGGGGGCGGGCCTCTGCACAGCGGACGCAGAGCGTGGCTGCCGGGCGTACTTCCAGGCGTTCGGCGGGGATCGGCTCGCCGCACCCTTCGCACCGTCCGTACGCACCCTGCTCGAGCCGTCGCAGTGCCTGATCCAGCTCGTCCAGGTGGACTCGCGCCCGATGCAGCAGGGCAGCGACATGCTGGCGTTCGAACGCGGTGCTGGACCCTTCCGGGTCGTGCTCGTCGTCGATCGCCACCAGGGCGTTCGCCTCGACGATCCCCTCGTACTCACGGGTCAGCGCCGTGATCTGCGCGCGCGTCTCGATACGCCGGGCGCTCAGCCGCTCACGGACGGTCTGCTCGTGTTCCCGAGGACCGTTGTCGGAGTGCTCGCTCACGTCACCGACAACGCCGACGACCCGGCCCGCGTTCCCCGCCCGGGGCAGCAGCGGACCAGCCCGCCTGCGGGTCCCCCGGGCGCGGGCGGGCTGGTCCGGCGGGTCGGTCAGCGTCCGTAGTAGGCGTCGAAGTTGCGGGAGAACTCCCGGCCGTTGAACTCGTCCCAGTTCACCGACCAGGTCATCAGCCCGCGCAGGCCCGGCCAGGTGCCGTGTGGCGCGTACGAGCCGCAGTCGGTGCCCCGGGTCAGGCAGTTCAGCGTCCTGTCGACCTCGGCGGGGGCTATGTGGCCGTTGCCCGCGTTGACCGACGCGGGCAGTCCGATCGCCACCTGGTCGGGGCGCAGGGGCGGGAAGAAGGCGTCCTGGTCGCCGGCCACCGGGAATCCGGTGAGCAGCATGTCGGTCATGGCGACGGGGAAGTCGGCGGAGCCCATGGTGTGGTGCCGGTCGTCCAGTCCCATGATGGGCCCGGAGTTGTAGTTCTGGACGTGCAACAGAGTGAGGTCGTCCCGCAGGGCGTGGATCACCGGCAGGTAGGCGCCTGCGCGCGGGTCCTGGCCGCCCCACTCGCCGGAGCCGTAGAACTGGTAGCCGAGCTGCACGAAGAAGGTCTCGGGCGCCATGGTCAGGACGAAGTCCTCGCCGTACCGCGCGGTCAGCGTCTCCAGCGCGGAGATCAGGTTGACGATCACCGGGGTGGTCGGGTTCCGGAAGTCGGTGTCGCCCTCGTCGAGGGACAGGGAGTGCCCCTCGAAGTCGATGTCCAGACCGTCGAGTCCGTACTCGTCGATGATGGCGCCGACGGAGGAGACGAAGGCGTCGCGGGCCGCCGCGGTCTCCAGCCGTACCTGCCCGTTGGCGCCGCCGATGGAGATCAGCACCTTCTTGCCGGCGGCCTGCTTGGCCTTGATCGCGGCCTTGAACTCCGCCTCGGACTCGACGTCCGGGCACTCGCTCTGCGGGCAGAGGGAGAAGCGGATGTCGCCCGAGGTGGGGGTGGTCGGCTCGCCGAAGGCGAGGTCGATGACGTCCCACGAGTCGGGCACGTCGGCCATCCGTGTGGAGCCGGAGCCGTTGGCGAAGCTCGCGTGCAGGTAGCCGACCAGGGCGTGTTCCGGCAGGGCTGCGCCGCCGTCGCCGCCACCGCCGTCGCGCGTGGTGGTGGTGACCGTGGCGGACCTTGCGGACTCGCCCGCGGAGTTCACGGCGGTGACCTGGAAGGTGTAGGAGGTGGCGGGGGACAGGCCGGTGACCGTGGTCGAGGTGCCCGTGACCTCACCCGCTTCGGCGCCGTCGCGGTGGACGCGGTAGCCGGTGGCGCCGTCGACCGCGTCCCAGCTCAGCGACACGCTGGTGGAGGTGGTGGCTCCGGCGGTCAGTCCGGTGGGTGCGGCGGGCGGCTGCGGGTCGCCCGGACCGCCGGGGTCGCCGCCGGGGCCGGTGAGGGACAGGTCGTCGGCGTGGTAGGCGGGCGTGCCGTACCAGCCGTGCAGGTGCACGGTCACCGAGGTCGTGTCCGGGCCGGTGGTGAAGGTCGTGGACAGCCGGGTCCAGCTCGCCGCGGAGGGGGTCCACGTCGAGACGTCGGTGGTGCCGGTGCCCTTCGCGCCCAGGTAGACGTAGCTGCCCCGGACCCAGGCGCTCAGGGTGTAGGTGGAGTCCGGCCGTACGGTCACCGTCTGCCTGCACTCGGCGTTGTGCCCGCCGCCGGGCACCGCCTTCAGCGCCGAAGTGCCGCTGCGCACCGGGCTGTCCACGGCCGTGCCGCTGCCCTCCGCGCAGCTCCAGCCGTCCAGGCCGGACTCGAAGCCGCCGTTCCGGGCGAGTTCGGCGCCCGCCGCGTGGGAGGCCGGCCCCACGGCGGCCAGCCCGCCGGCCGCCAGGGCCGCGGTGAGGAGCAGGGCGCGCAGCCGGTGGCGCGCGCGACGGCGGGGCGGACGGGGCGGTGCAGGGCGTCCGGAACGTCTGGGGCGGTCCACGACAACCTCCGGGTGGACGAGGGCGAGTGTCGACGCAATCTGGTCCAGACCAATGGGGTTGTCAAGGGGGTGCGTAGGAGCGTGGGCCTCTCCACCCCGGGGAATGGGCACCGGGCGCCGACGCGGGGGCGGCAGTCCAACCCAGCCCCGTCAGCGGTCGAGCTGCAGGCGACGCCAGGTCAGGAGGACCGCCGGCACGAAGACGAGGGGGACCAGGCCGACGAGAGCGAGCTGGACGGGGGAGACGCCGGCCGGCTGCAGGGCCCAGAGCGCGGGCGCGGTGAAGGGGAACCAGGCACCCGTTCCGGCCACGGCCACGACCTGCGCGACGACGAGGACGCCCACGGTGGTGGCGATGCCGGGCAGCAGACCCCGGCCGAGCGTGGCGGCCCACGCGGCGGGGAGGGCGAGGAGGGCCGACAGCGCGGTGAGCGCGAACTGCCGGGCCAGCGCGCCGATCACGCCGGCGTCCACCGCCCCGAGGCGAAGAGCGGTGCCCACCGCGCCGAGCAGCGCCGTCAGCAGTGCGGCGACGCCCAGCGCCCAGAGCAGGTAGACGGCCAGTTTCGCCGCGGCGACGGCCGGACGGCTCACCGGCAGGGCGAACAGTCCGCTGACGGTGCCCTCGGTGAACTCGCGGCCGAACATCCAGCTCAGCACGGTGCCGAAGCCGAGGAGGGAGGCGGCGGCGGTGACCTGGGCGACCACGCCCATCAGGCGGTCCCAGCCGGCCTCCCCGGCGAGGGGCCCGAGCTGGGCGAGCACCCGTTCGTTGCCCCGGGCGGCCGCCCACGTGAGGGAACCGGCGAGCAGGGCGATGCCGGCGACCAGGAGGACCGTGGTGACGAGGACCGCCCGGGAGGCCGAGGTCTTGCGCCCCTCCACGGTGAGGGCCGCGAGGCCGGCGGTGCCGTTCATGCGTCCTCCCGGTCGCCGTGCCGTTCCTCGTCGGCGTGCACGAGGCGGAAGAACGCCCGCTCGATGTCCGCGCCTTCGGGGTCGAGGGAGCCGATCACCCCGCCGCGGTGAAGGACGGTGACGCGGTCGGCGATGCGCGCCACCTCGTCGAGGTGGTGGCTGGAGACGAGGACGCCGGCCCCGGCGCCCGCCCGCCGCAGCAGGATCTCCCGCAGCCGGATCACCCCCCTCGGGTCCAGGGCGTCGGTCGGCTCGTCGAGGACGACGACGGACGGATCGTGCAGGAGCGCGGCGGCGAGGCCGAGCCGTCGCCGGTTGCCCTGCGACAGCACGCGCGCACGCACTCCCGCGTAGCGTTCCAGGCCGAACGCGGTGATGCCCGCGCGCACCGCCTCCTCGCGGCGACCGCGGGGGACTCCGCGCAGCGCCGCGGCGATCCGCAGGTTGGTGCGGGTGTCGAGGTCCGCGTAGCAGAGCGGGCCGTCGACGAGGTGCCCCACCCGTGCCCACGTCGCCGCCCCCGCCGTGCGGACGTCGTGCCCGTCGATGCGCGCCGTGCCGGAGTCCGGGCGCAGCATGCCGAGCAGCAGGCGCATGAGGGTGGTCTTGCCGGCTCCGTTGAGCCCCACCAGCGCGTGGATCTCCCCCGGGGCGACCTCGAGGTCGATGCCGCGTACGCCGGTGTGCGGAGAGAACCCCCGGGCGAGTCCCCGCGCGGTCAGCCGGAGGTCAGTCATGAGAGTCCTCCGCTGTGTCCGGCGTGTCCGGCGGGTCCAGGGTGTCCAGTGCCACGGCGACCGCCTCCGCCAGGGCGACGTCGTCGCGGCGCGCCCACTCGAAGAGGGCCGCCATCAGCGCCGCCAGCGCCGCTCCCGCCGCCGCGTGGGCGCGCAGCGCAGGAGTGCCGTCGCGGACGAGCTGGTCGACGATGAGCTGTTCGGTCGCGGCGTTGTTGCGCCACGCGGCGGCACGCAGGGCGGGGGTGTCCGCCACGATCCGGACCCGGCGGCGGACGAGATCGCTCTCCGGCTCGTCGAGTTCCCGCCAGGCGTGACGGATGCCCCGGACGGTGCGTGGCAGTGCCCCCAGGGAGCGCGGCCGGCGGGCGACGGCGGCGGCGATGAGCGGGTCGTACGGGTCGTCGAGAACGACGTTCTCCTTGGCCCGGAAGTGGCGGAAGAAGGTCATCTCCGTCACCCCGGCCGAGGCCGCGATCTGCGCCACCGTCGTGCGCTCGAATCCCTGGCGCTCGAACAGGTCCAGCGCGCAGCCCAGGATGCGCGCGGAGGTCCGCTGCCGCTTGCTCGTCGCCGAGTCGGGTGCTGCCACAGGCTCATGTTAGAGGCTAACTTTTTGCCGTGGCAAGCGGTCGCCGCGAGGGGTGTGCGCCGTCTCGCGAGGTGATCGAACATGTATTCGAGCAAGGCGCTATGGTGGGAGGTGAGAGGCGAGTGAGCTGGGGGGTGCGGACACGGTGGGAGGTGCGTGCGGATGACGGGATTCGTGCATCTGCACGTGACCAGCGGTTTCTCGATGCGGTACGGCGCCTCGTCCCCCGAGGCGCTGGCGCACCGGGCGGCCGAACGCGGGATGGAGGCGGTCGCCCTGACCGACCGGGACACCCTCGCCGGTGCGGTCCGGTTCGCCCGGGCGACCGCACGGGAGGGGGTCCGGCCGGTGTACGGGGTGGAGCTGGCCGTGGCGGAGCAGGCCGAGGCCGCGACCGCCGTGCGCCGCCGCCGCACCCCCGTCCGCGGCGGCGCCTTCGTCGACGAGTCGGCCCAGCGCGCCGTCTTCCTGGCGCGCGGCGGCGCACCCGGCTGGGCCTGGCTGTGCCGGGCCGTCACCGCCGCCCACGCCTCCGGCGGCGACCGCCCCCAGCTGGACTGGCAGGACCTCGCCGGGAACGGGGACGGGACCGCCGGTCCGGTCGTCCTGCTGGGGGCGGAGTCCGACGTGGGCCGCGCGCTGGCCGCCGGCCGCCCCGACCGGGCGGCCCGCCTGCTGGGCGCGTGGCGGGACCTCTTCGGTGACGGGCTGCGGCTCGCCGCCACCGCCTCGGGGCCGCTGCGCGAGGCCGCACGGACGCTCGGCCTGGCGGTGCAGGAGGGCGTACGGCCGGTGCTGACCAACGCCGTGCGGTACGCCGACCCCGGGCAGGGGCCGGTCGCGGACGTGCTCGACGCGGCGCGCCGCCTGGTGCCGATCGACGAGCGCCGGGGGCTGGACGGTGGCCAGCGGTGGCTGAAGGGTCCCGGCGAGATGGCCGGGATGGCCGCAGCGGTCGCCGAGGCCGCGGGCTACCGGAGTGACGTCGCGCACCGGCTGCTCCGGGTCACCGAGGAGACCGCCGCCGAGTGCCGGATCGACCCCGAGGACGACCTGGGCATCGGCCGGGTGCACTTCCCCGAGCCGCAGCTGGTGGGTGCCGCGTGGCGCACCGCCGAGCGGGTGCTGCGCTCGCACTGCACGGCCGGCATGGTGCGCATGCGCTACGACCGCGACGCCGCGCGCTGGCGCCGCCTGGAGAACGAGCTGCGGATCATCGAACAGCTCGGCTTCTCCTCCTACTTCCTCACCGTCGCCCGGGTGGTCGAGGACGTGAAGGGCATGGGCATCCGGGTCGCCGCCCGCGGTTCCGGCGCCGGTTCCTTCGTCGCCCACCTGCTGGGTATCACGAACGCCGACCCGGTCGAGCACGACCTTCTGATGGAACGTTTCCTCTCCCCGCGCAGAAAGGCCCTCCCGGACATCGACGTCGACGTCGAGTCCGCCCGCCGGATCGAGGTCTACCGGGCGATCTTCGACCGCTTCGGCGAGGAACGCGTGGCCACGGTCGCCATGCCCGAGACGTACCGGGTGCGGCACGCCGTACGCGACGTGGGCGCCGCCCTCGGCATGGACCCGGCCGAAGTGGACCGGCTGGCCAAGGCGTTTCCGCACATCCGGGCGAAGGACGCGCGGGCCGCGCTCGCCGAACTCCCCGAACTGCGCGAGGTCGCCGCCGAGCAGCACGGCGACCGCTTCTGGTCGCTGGTCGAGGCGCTGGACGGGCTGCCGCGCGGCGTCGCCATGCACCCCTGCGGGGTGCTGCTCTCCGACCGCTCGCTGCGCGCCCGCACCCCGGTGGTGCCCACCAGCGGGGAACACCTGCCCATGTCCCAGTTCGACAAGGACGACGTGGAGGAACTCGGCCTGCTCAAGCTGGACGTGCTGGGCGTCCGGATGCAGTCCGCGATGGCGCACGCCGTGCGCGAGGTCGCCCGCGCCTCCGGCGAGCGGATCGACCTGGACTCCGTGCCGCAGGGCGACCCGGCCACCTACGACCTGATCCGTTCCACCGAGACCCTCGGCTGCTTCCAGATCGAGTCTCCAGGGCAGCGGGACCTGATCGGACGGCTCCAGCCGGAGACCTTCCACGACCTGGTCGTGGACATCTCGCTGTTCCGTCCCGGTCCGGTGGCCGCCGACATGGTGCGCCCCTTCATCGAGGCCCGGCGCGGCGGCCGTCCCGCGCGGTACCCGCACCGCGACCTCGAGCCCGCGCTGCGCGAGACGTACGGCGTGGTGGTCTTCCACGAGCAGATCATCCGGGTACTGGACGTGATGACCGGCTGCGGCCGCCCGATGGCCGACGAGGCGCGGCGCGCACTCTCCGACGCCGAACGGCAGGGCCGGGTCCGCGCCTGGTTCACCCGCGAGGCCGGTCGGCGCGGCTACGGCGAGGCGACGGTCGCCCGCGCCTGGGAGATCATCGAGGCGTTCGGCTCGTACGGCTTCTGCAAGGCGCACGCCGTCGCCTTCGCCGTGCCCACCTACCAGTCCGCGTGGCTGAAGGCCCACCACCCGGCCGCCTTCTACGCCGGACTGCTCGAACACGACCCCGGCATGTACCCGAAACGGCTGCTGCTGGCGGACGCCCGGCGGCGCGGGGTGCCCGTCCTCCCCCTGGACGTGAACCGTTCGGGGACCTCCTACCGGATCGAACGGGAGTCCGGCTCGGGGGGGTGGGGACTGCGGCTCGCGCTCTGCGAGGTCCACGGCATCAGCGAGGCGGACGCCGGCCGGATCGCCGCCGGACAGCCCTACGACTCGCTGGCCGACCTGTGGCGCCGTGCCCGCCCCTCCCGCCCGGTCACCGAGAACCTGGCCCGGGTCGGCGCGCTGGACGCCTTCGGTGGCAACCGGCGCGACATGCTGCTGCACATCGCCGAACTCCACCGCCCCCAGCGGGGGAACGGTGCCCGCGAAGGCCAGCTCGCCCTCGGCGAGGCCGCCGCCCCGGAGGCCGCGGGCCTGCCCGACCTGGACCGCGACGAACGGCTCGGCGCGGAACTCGGCGTCCTCGGCATGGACACCTCCCGCCACCTGATGGGCGACCACGCCGAGTTCCTGCGCGAACTCGGCGCCCACTCCGCGCGGTCGCTGCGCACCGCCCGGCACGGCGAGACGGTGCTGGTCGCCGGGGCCAAGGCGGCGACCCAGACGCCCCCCATCCGCAGCGGCCGCCGGGTCATCTTCACCACCCTGGACGACGGCACCGGGCTGGTCGACCTCGCCTTCTTCGACGACAGTCACGCCGCCTGCGCGCACACCGTCTTCCACTCCTGGCTGCTGCTGGTGCGCGGGGTCGTGCAGCGGCGCGGGCCGCGCAGCCTCAGCGTGGTCGGCGCCGCCGCGTGGAACCTCGCCGAACTGGCCGAACTCCGCCGCACCGGCGGTCTCGACGCGGTCGCCGCGCGCCTCGCCTCCGGCGGGGGAGCCGGCGCCGGCGAGGGTGACGCCCCGGGCGAGGGCGCCGCCGAGGAGGGCGACCCCACCGGAGGACGGCGGATCGAGATGTCCACCGGCTACCGCATGCACCCCTGGGCGGACCTCCGCCCGGCCGGGGACCCGGCCGGGACGCCGCGGAAGTTCTGGCACTCCAGCCCCGGGAGCGCGGGATGACCCGCCGGCCGGCACCGTCCCCCGCTCTGCCGGACCCCGCCCGCCTCGCCGCGGCCTACACGGCCCTCGCCCTGGCGCGCGCGGGCGCGCGGGGTGAGCGCGGTCCCGCCGGCGCCTCCCGCGGCGCGGCCGCAGCGGCACCGGGCCCCGGAGGAGAGGCGCCGCCTGCCTCCGCCCGTGCGGGGAGCGGTTCCCGCACGCCCGGCCTGCCGGCGGCGTTGCCGGACCGCGTCCGCGCCGCGGCGGCCCGCGCCGCCTCCGCCGCCTTCGCGGCGGGGCGTCCGGCAACGGCGCCCGCCGTGGAGGCCCGCGACCCGGCCCGCGACCCGGAGCGCGACCCGGCCCGCGACCCGGAGCGCGACCCGGCCCGCGGCCCGGTGCGGCGGTCCCGCCGCGGGGGCCCCGCACCGGGGGAACCGGGAGGGGGCGGCGACGGGGAGAACACCTCCGGCCGGGACCCCTCCGGGCGATCCTCCGAGCCGGGACCGACGCCCCGTGTCCTCTACGTGCACTTCGGCGAGGCCGCCCGCGACCACTACCCCGAACTGCTCGAACTGCTCGCCGACCTCACCCCCGTGGTTCAGGCGCTGCCCCCCGACGCCGCCCTCGCCGACGTGCGCGGCGCGCTGCGCTACTTCCGCCGGGACGCCGCCGGCCTCGCGGCCATGCTGCGGCTGCGAGCGCTGGCGCTGTACGACGCCGACTGCACCGTCGGCGTCGCCGCCAACCCGCTGCTCGCCAGGATGGCCGCGCACGACGGACCGCCGGGTGCCGTACGGTGCGTGCCGGCCGACCCGCGCGGCACGGCCGCGTTCCTGGAGCGCAAACCCGTCGCCGCGCTGCACGGCGTGGGGCCCGCGACGGCGCGGGCGCTCGCCGCGTACGGCCTGGACAGCGTCGGCCGGGTCGCCGCCGCACCCCCCGGCACGCTCCAGCGCATCCTGGGAGCCGCCGCCGGCCGCCGGGTGCGGGAACTGGCGTGCGGCGTCGACCCCACGACGGTCGTGCCGAGCGCCCCGGCGCGCGCGATGAGTCGCGAACACCGCTTCGGGCGGGACGAGCTGGATGCAGACGTACGCCGCCGGGCCCTGCTGACCCTCGCCGACCAGCTCGGCTTCCGGATGCGGACGGAGAGGCAGGTCGCCCGCGCCCTCACCCTCACCGTCCGGTGCGCGGACCGGTCCACGATCACGCGCACGCGCAGGCTGCCCGAGCCCACGGCGCACACTCCCGCGCTGACCGCGCTCGCGTACGCCCTCCACGACGGGCTCGGGCTCCAGCGCGCCCGTGTGCGTGCGGTCGCGCTGCGCGCGGAGGAGCTGACGGCCGCCGAACTCGCGACCCACCAGCTCTCCTTCGACCCCGGCGAGGAGAAGGCACGCCGCGCCGAGGCGGCAGCCGACCGGGCGCGCCTCCGCTTCGGCTCCGGCGCCGCACATCCCGCCGGCGGCCTCGACGCGGCGTAGCGCCGGGCGGTCGCCGGCGAGGGCGCTGGCCCGTCCCGGCGGCGGAGCGGTCGCCGACCTCTGCGGGGTGCGGGCGACGGAGGCGTGCCGCCGCGGCGGCGGGAGGGCGTGTCGTGTGGCCGGAGCATCAGGCGGATGCCGCGGAGGGACGGGCCATCGGGGGCGGCCTGCACCACCCGTCGCCCGTGCCGCACGTCCGGCGGCCGGGCCCGGACCCCCTGCCGGACGGGCTCCGGCGCGCGGCGGGGCGCGCTCCCGCAGCCGGCTGCCGGCCCGGAGCCGCCGAAGTGGGCACGGAACCTTCACCGTTGTGATGCTGGCCACACTTGTTACTGATCCGTACCTTGCGCTCAGGGGGGAGACCCCCTGGTCCGGCCACCCCACCGCCGTACCCCCTGAGCCGCAAGGAGACAGACCGCATGAAGCTGTCCTGGAAACGTGCCCTCAGACCCGCAGCAGCCCTGGCCGGGGTGCTCGCCCTGGTCCTGCTGCCGGCCACCACCGCAGCAGCCGCAGAACAGTCCGCGCCGCGGTCCGCCGCCGCGGCGAGCAGCGGCTGGAACGACTTCTCCTGCAAGCCCTCCGCCGCCCACCCCCGCGCCGTGGTCCTGGTGCACGGCACGGGCGGCAACTCCGTCGACAACTGGCTCGGCCTGGCGCCCTACCTGGTGAACCGCGGCTACTGCGTGTTCTCCCTCGACTACGGCCGGCTCGACGGTGTGCCCTTCTTCCACGGCCTGGGGCCGATCGAGGACTCCGCCGGTGAACTGTCCGCGTACGTCGACCGGGTGCTCGCCGCGACCGGTACCGACGAGGTGGACATCGTCGGCCACTCGCAGGGCGGCATGATGCCCCGCTACTACCTCAAGTTCCTCGGCGGCGCCGACGACGTCCACACCTTCGTCGGCATCGCGCCCAGCAACCACGGGACGACCCTGCTCGGCCTCACCAAGCTGCTCGATCTCTTCCCCGGCCTGGAGGACGCCATCGGCGGCAGCGCGCCCGCGCTGACCCAGCAGGTGGCCGGGTCGGGCTTCCTGCAGCGCCTCAACGACGGGGGCGACACCGTTCCCGGCGTGGAGTACACCGTGATCGCCACCCGCTACGACCAGGTCGTCACGCCGTACCGGACCCAGTTCCTGGAGGGACCGAACGTGCGGAACATCCTGGTGCAGGACCGCTGCCCTGTGGACATCTCGGAGCACCTCACCGTCGCGCTCGTCGACCGCGTGACCTTCCACGAGACGGTCAACGCCCTCGACCCCGCGCACGCCACCCCGGCGAACTGCTTCTCCTGAGGCGCGCCGGAAAGAACCGAACCCGGCCGGCCGGGTAAAGAAATCGCCCGATCGGCCGGTTTCGGAGTTAACGTCGTAAATATGAACACCGCAGCGAAGTCCCGCGCGGGCAGGCACCCGCTCGCGCTGGTGCTGGCGGTGCTCGCCGCGGTCGTGCTGCTGGTGGTCGGGTCGGCCTCCGCAGCCCGTGCCGCGACCGGGCTCGACAGCGCCGCCGAGGCCCTCAGGGAGGGGCCGGTGTACGTGGACCCGCGCGCCTCGGGCACCCTGCCCGACGGCGGTGCGGACGCCCTCGCGGACAC
The DNA here is from genome assembly GCF_031845485.1 of Streptomyces hazeniae. Taxonomy (NCBI): domain Bacteria; kingdom Bacillati; phylum Actinomycetota; class Actinomycetes; order Kitasatosporales; family Streptomycetaceae; genus Streptomyces; species Streptomyces hazeniae. Next base: position 6,063 of record NZ_JAVREQ010000027.1, on the reverse strand, counting down.
GATCCGCGACGCGGACAAGCCCGTCTTCGTCGCCGTCCTGCCGGACGCGCCGGAGTTCGACCCGCAGACGCTCATGCAGGACCTGCGCACCGAGGTCGGCGTCACCGGTGTGTACGTCGTCGCACTCGGTGACCGGTTCGCCGCGGCCGCGGACTCCCAGGTGATGTCGAACAACGCCGTCACCAACCTCGAAGGCGCCGTCGAACGCGGCAACGAGGGGAACGTCGCCGCCATGGTCGACGACTTCGTGGACCAGGCCGTGCCGCAGGCGAACGGCGCCGCGCCCGCCTCCTGGGACGGCGTGGGCTCCGAGGGCACCTCCGCAGGATCGTTCCTGGCCGGTCTCGCCGTCCTGGCCGCCCTCTTCGGGATCGTGCTGGGCGGCGTCGCCCTGGTCGGCAGCCGCGGCCGCAAGCGCCGCGCACAGGCGGAGCGGGAGCGGCTGGAGACGCTGCGGCCGGTGGTCGACGAAGACATCACCGCGTTCGGCGAGGAACTCGACCGGCTCGACTTCTCCCCCTCCGAGCCCGGTGCGGACGAGGCCAAACGGGCCGACTACACGCACGCCCTGGACGCCTACGACCGCGCCAAGGACAAGATGGCCGCCGCGCGGCGTCCCGGCGACGTGCGCGGCGTCACCGAGGCACTCGAGGACGGCCGTTACTCGCTGGCCGTGCTCGACGCGCGGCGGACCGGCAAGCCGCTGCCCGAGCGCCGGCCGCCCTGCTTCTTCGACCCGCGGCACGGGCCGTCCGTCCAGGACGTCGACTGGGCGCCGCCCGGAGGCAGCGAACGCACTGTGCCGGTCTGCGCCGCGGACGCCACCCGGCTCGCCGGCGGCGAGGAACCGATGAGCCGCGAGGTCGACACCGCCGACGGACGCCGCCCCTACTGGGAGGCCGGACCGGCGTACGGGCCCTGGGCGTACGGCTACTTCGGCGGCGGCGTCCTGCCCGGCCTGCTGATGGGGACCATGCTCGGGTCGATGATGACCGGCCCGTACGGCGGGTACGGCGACGGCGGCTTCGAGGGAGGCGACGTCTCCGGCTCCGACTTCTCCGGCGGGGACTTCGGCGGCTTCGGTGGCGGCGACTTCGGGGGCGGCGGGTTCGGCGACTTCGGTGGCGGATTCTGAGCGGTGAGTGCGCGCCCGCGGCAGGGTGCGTACCGGGCGAAAGGCACCGAAGGGTCCCGTCCCGGCCGTGACCACAACGACCACAACTCTTCTTAAGACCACAAGCGAGACAGCACCGCCCTCCCGTGGGAAGCATGTGGGCCGCTTCACACCCACCCCCGATCCCACGGAAGGCGGTGTCACGCGTGCGCCTTCGCACCACCCTCGCGCTGCTCGGGGCGGCGCTGCTCGTGTTCGCCGGACCGCCGCTGCTCACCTCGGGCAGCGGTGACCGGACGGGCACCAACATCCCCGGCCTGCGCATCATGGTGCCCAACACCCCCGGCGGCGGCTACGACATCACCGCCCGCACGGCGGCCAAGAACGCCGAGGACGCCGGCCTCACCCACGGCACCGAGGTGTTCAACCTGCCCGGCGCGGGCGGCACCGTCGGCCTCACCCGCACGGTCAACGAACAGGGCAACGGCAAGCTGACCATGCTCATGGGCCTCGGCGTCGTCGGAGCCGTCGAGACCAACCGCGCGCCCTCCACACTCAGCGACGCCACCCCGATCGCGCGGCTCATCGAGGAGCCCAACATCGTCGTGGTCTCCAAGGACTCGAAGTACCGGACCATCGAGCAGCTGATGGCCGACTGGAAGCGCGACCCGGGCTCACTGCCCGTCGGAGGCGGCTCCTCGCCCGGCGGCCCCGACCACCTGGCCCCGATGCTCATGGCCCGCGCGTCCGGCATCGCACCCACGTCAGTCAACTACGTGCCCTTCGACGGGGGCGGTGAACTCCTCGCCTCCGTCCTCGGCGGGAAGGTCGCCTTCGGCGTCTCCGGCGTCGGCGAGTACCGCGACCAGATCGAGTCCGGCGAACTGCGGCTCCTGGCCGTCACCGGGCCCGAGCGGGTCGAGGGTTTCGACGCGCCCACGCTGAAGGAGGCGGGCGTCGACGTCGAGTTCACCAACTGGCGCGGCATCGTTGCGCCGCCCGGCCTCAGCGACGCCGAACGCGAACGCCTCATCGCCTTCTTCTCCGCCCTGCACGGCACCGAGGAATGGCGCGCCTCCATGCGCCGCAACGGCTGGGACGACGCGTTCCTCACCGGGAAGAAGTTCGGACGGTTCCTCACCTCGCAGGAGAACCGCGTCGACTCGGTCCTGAAGGAGCTCGGCCTGTGAACACCGAAACCGGCACCGGCACCCCGGACGAGACCGGAACCACCACCCCTGCATCCGCCGCCCCCGGGAGGAGGGGGCCACTGAGCAGACTCCGCGGACACTCCGAACTCGGCGTCTGCGCCCTCCTGCTGGCGGTCGGCGTCCTCGTCCTCACCGACGCCCTCACCATGGAGGGCAGCTTCGTCCAGCGCGGACCCGTCGGGCCCAGGACCGTGCCGATCGTCGTCGGCTGCGCGCTGCTCGTCGTCGCCGTCGTCCTCGCCGCCGACGTCCTGCGCGGCGGCCGCGGCGAGGCGGAGAGCGGTGAAGACGTCGACCTCGACGCACCCGCCGACTGGCGCACCGTCGCCCTGCTCGCCGGCGTCTTCCTCGCCTGCGCGCTCCTCTTCGTCCCGCTCGGCTTCCCCGCCGCCGGCGCGCTCCTCTTCTGGGGCTCCGCCTACGCGCTGGGCAGCCGCAACACGACCCGTGACCCGCTGATCGCCGCCGTGCTGTCGGTGGTGACCTTCCTGGTCTTCGACACCCTGCTGGGCGTTCCCCTGCCCGGCGGACCGCTGATGGAGGTGCTGTAGGAGATGGACTCCCTGAACTCCCTCCTCGACGGTTTCGGTACCGCCCTCACCCCGCTCAACCTGCTGTTCGCGGCGATCGGCGTGCTGCTGGGCACCGCGATCGGCGTGCTGCCCGGCATCGGGCCCGCCATGGCGTGCGCACTGCTGCTCCCGGTCACCTACGGGCTCGACCCCACGGCGGCGTTCATCATGTTCGCCGGCATCTACTACGGCGGCATGTTCGGCGGGTCCACCACCTCCATCCTGCTGAACACGCCCGGGGAGAGCGCGGCGGTGGTCGCCGCCATCGACGGCAACCCCATGGCCCGCGCCGGGCGCGGCGCGCAGGCCCTCGCGGCCGCGGCCATCGGCCACTTCGCCGGCGGCATGCTCGGCACGATCGCCCTGGTCGCCCTCGCCCCGACCGTCGCCGCCTGGGCCGTGGACATCGGTGCGCCCGACTACTTCGCCCTCATGGTGCTCGCCTTCATCGCGGTCACCTCCGTGCTCGGCCGCTCCCGGGTGCGCGGGTTCGCGTCACTGCTGATCGGCCTCACCATCGGCCTGGTCGGCCTCGACCAGATGACCGGGCAGCAGCGACTCACCTTCGACAGCCTGCTGCTCGCGGACGGCATCGACGTGGTCATCGTCGCCGTCGGTCTCTTCGCCATCGGCGAGGCGCTGTGGGTCGCCGCCCATCTGCGCCGCACCTCCGGCGAGTCCATCCCCGTCGGCCGCCCGTGGCTCGGCCGGGACGAACTGCGCCGCACCTGGAAGCCGTGGCTGCGCGGCCCCTTCATCGGCTTCCCGTTCGGCGCCATCCCGGCCGGCGGGGCGGAGATCCCCACCTTCCTCTCCTACGTCACCGAGAAGCGGCTCTCGAAGCACAAGGCGCAGTTCGGCAAGGGCGCCATCGAGGGCGTCGCCGGGCCCGAGTCCACCGCCTCCGCGTCCGCCGCGGGCACCCTGGTCTCGCTGCTCACCCTCGGCCTGCCCACCACGGCGGTCGCGGCCGTCCTGCTGGCGGCGTTCCAGAGCTACGGCATCCAGCCCGGTCCGCTGCTCTTCGAACGCGAACCCGACCTGGTGTGGGGCCTCATCGCCTCCCTCTTCGTCGGCATGGTGCTGCTGCTCGTCCTCAACCTGCCGCTGGCACCGGTGTGGGCGAAGCTGCTCCGCATCCCCCGGCAGTACCTGTACGCGGGCATCCTGTTCTTCGCCGCCGTCGGCGCCTACGCGGTGGGCGGCCAGTCCGTCGACCTGGTGGTGCTGCTGGTCATCGGGCTCATAGGGCTGGTGATGCGGCGTTACGGTCTGCCGGTGCTCCCCGCCGTCATCGGCGTCATCCTCGGCCCGGCCGCCGAACAGCAGTTGCGCCGGGCACTCCAGATCAGTGACGGCAGCGTCCTCGGCCTGGTGGGAACGCCGTTCTCGGTCACCGTCTACACCGTGATCGCGCTCCTGCTGGCCTGGCCGTGGCTCCGCCGCCTGCTGCCACGGCGACGCGCCGTCGCTGCGGACGGCGCCTCCGTACCGGACGCGGACGACGCGGAGCCGGCCCGGCGGGACTGACCCGGGCAAGGAACGGCGGGCCCGGCGCGACGCGGGCGCCCGGGCGGCCGGACGGTGTCGGCCGTCCGGCCGCCGGCGTGCGGGGCGCCCGGTCAGCGTGGCGGCAGCCGCTTGACGCAGCGCCACCGCGTGGCGGCCGGGCGGTACCCCAGACGCGCGTTGACGGCGAGCATCGGGCGGTTGTCCGCGTCGTTCCCGGTGAACGCGTGCCGGTAGCCGGCGGCCCGGGCGCGCCGCAGCGACGCGGTCTTGGCCAGCCGCGCCAGCCCCCGGCCCCGGAACGCCCGGCGGGTGCCGGTCATCCCCGACCAGTACCGGTCGCGGCCGTCCACCTGGGCCACGCTGTAGGCGGCCACCGCGCCGTCGACCAGCGCCACCGCCGTCAGGTCCGCGTCGAAGTCGGGACGCGCCCAGTTCAGCAGCAGCCAGTCCTCGAAGGGCACGGGGGCGACGACCACGTCGCCCGGCTCGTCGGCGACGCACTCCACATCCGCCTCGTACAGCGGGCGCAGGTCGCCGGTGAAGGCGGCGGCGGTGCGCAGCTCCGTGCCCGGAGGCAGCGGAGCGGGCGGCTCCGGCAGTACGGCGTCCGCCAGGTCCAGGGCGAGATACCGCACCGGGCCGCCGCGGAGGTAGCCGCGGCGCTCGGCGAACCCGGGGGAGCACCCGTCGTCCGCCACCCAGCTGTGCACGGCGGTCACGCCGAGCGACGCCAGACGGGCCTCCGCGGCGGCCACCAGCGCCTGGCCGGCACCCCGGCCCCGCGCGTCGGGCCGCACCTCGGTGAGCAGGAAGCCGTGTCCGGACTCGGCGCTCTCGACGTCGATCCCGGTGTCGGCGCAGCCCGTCACCCGGCCGTCTTCGTCGACGGCGACGAGCCGGCGCCGCCGCATGGCCTCGGGGGAGCGGAACGCGTCCCAGACGACCGCCTCCGGGGAGCACACCTGGTGCGGCACGGCGGCCGTGCGCACCGCGGCCACCTCTTCGGCGTCCTCCGGACGGAACGTGCGCACGATGATCGGCATGCGCCCGGACGCTAGTCGCCGACCCGGCTCCGCGCACCCGATTTCCGCGACGCACGGGGGCGGCGGGGTGCGGCAGAATCGGGAGAGCAGACACCAGCGAGAGCCGGAGACCACGTGACCCTGAAGATCGCCGTCGACGCGGACGCGGCCGAGGCACCGTACGAGCAGCTGCGCGCGCAGATCGCGGAACAGGCGAGGGCGGGAGCGCTGCCCGTCGGGTACCGGCTGCCGACGGTGCGCGGCCTGGCCGGGGAACTCGGGCTGGCCGCCAACACCGTCGCGAAGGCCTACCGCGCCCTGGAGAGCGACGGAGTGATCGAGACCCGCGGCCGCAACGGCACCTTCGTCGCCGCCGCGGGAGACGCCGCCGACCGCGAACTGGCCGACGCCGCCCAGACGTTCGCCCGCCGGGCGCGGCGGCTGGGCGCCGACCGCGCCACGGCCCGTGCCGCCGCGGAGGACGCCCTCCGCGCGGCCTTCACCGACGGCTGACAGTGATGATGTTCGTGGTGACGCTGTTGGTGGGTCTGACCCCTCGGCTGACTGACGTCTCGACTGTCCTGTATGGGATTCGTCGGCCCACCGGGGCGTCACCACGCACGCGGCCGGAC
>NZ_JAVREQ010000026.1:0-87895 GCF_031845485.1 Streptomyces hazeniae | reverse complement strand
GGGGGTGGGGGGGGGGGGGGGGGGGGGGGGGGGTGCCGTCCGCGCGGTTCACGAACGCCTCGCCCGGGAGGGCTCGGGCGAGGGGGACGGCGGTGCCACGGCGGCCGCCAGGTGGCGGCGGGTGTAGGCGAGGGCCTCGGCCAGATCGGCTTCGCGTTCGGCGGCGGACATCGCCCGCCGCGTGTTGACCTCGACCACGACGTGGCCGTCGAAGCCGCTGTGCGCCAGGTGCGTCAGCACTTCGGCGCAGGGCTGCGAGCCGCGCCCGGGCACCAGGTGCTCGTCCTTCGCCGAGCCGTTCCCGTCGGCGAGGTGGACGTGGCCGAGCCGGTCGCCCATCCGCTCCAGCATCGCCAGCGTGTCCGTGCGGGACGTGGCGGTGTGGGACAGGTCGATCGTGAAGTGGCGGTAGTCGTCCCGCGTCGGGTCCCAGTCGGGGGCGTAGGCCAGCATCTCCCGGTCCCGGTACCGCCACGGGAACATGTTCTCCACGGCGAACCGCACGTCGGTCTCGTCCGCCATGCGCCACACGCCCTGCACGAACTCGCGGGCGTACGCCCGCTGCCAGCGGAACGGCGGGTGCACGACCACCGTCGACGCGCCCAGCCGCTCGGCGGCGGAACGCGCACGCCGGAGCTTCGTCCACGGGTCCTTGGACCAGACGCGCTGGGTGATCAGGAGGCACGGGGCGTGGACGGCGAGTACGGGCACGCCGTGCAGGTCGGAGAGGCGTCGCAGCGCCTCGACGTCCTGGCTCACCGGGTCCGTCCACACCATGACCTCGACGCCGTCGTAGCCGAGGCGACCGGCGATCTCGAAGGCGGCCGCGGTCGACTCCGGGTAGACGGAGGCGGTCGACAGGGCCACCTTGGGCGCCGGGCGGAGGCCGGGAACCGACGCGACGCCCCGGCGCGTGCCGGGGCCCGTCTCCCACGCGGATGCTGCTGCCACGGGGGACAGCCTACGGCCGGGTAGCCGTACGGGTGCGTGCGGCGGGTGACGAGCGCGGGGCGCGGAGCGCCCCGGCCAGGGGTTCTGCAGGGGGCCGGGGCGCTCCGCGTGAGACGGCTCACGCCGGCCGCGTGCGGCTCCGGGTGGCCGGGTCCCTGCCCCCGCGCACCTCGGGACCGGGCTCGCCCGCCCGGCGCCGCAGAGGGGCCGTCAGGGGCGGAGGTGGTCGAGACGGCGGAGGATCATGCCCTCGCGGAGGGCCCAGGGGCAGATCTCCAGCGTGTCGACGCCGAAGAGGTCCATCGCCCCTTCCGCGACCAGCGCGCCCGCGAGCAGCTGCCGCGCCCGGCCCTCGGACACGCCGGGGAGGTTCGCGCGTTCGTCCGCGGGCATCTCGGCCAGCTTCGGCACCCACTCCTCCAGAGAGGTCCGCGCGAGTTCGCGCTGCACGTACAGCCCCTCCGCGGAACGGGCCGCGCCGGCCAGGCGGGCGAGCTGCTTGAACGTCTTGGACGTGGCGACCACGTGGTCGGGCTCCCCGAAACGGGTGAACTCCCCGACGATGCGGGCGATCTCCGCCCGCACATGACGGCGCAGCGCACGGACGTCGTCCGCCGCGGGCGGGTCGCCGGGCAGCCGGCCGGCCGTGAGCCGTCCCGCGCCCAGCGGCAGCGACACCGCCGCGTCCGGCTCCTCGTCCAGGCCGTAGGCGATCTCCAGGGAGCCGCCCCCGATGTCGAACACCAGCAGGCGCCCGGAGGACCAGCCGAACCACCGGCGTACGGCGAGGAAGGTCAGCCGGGCCTCGTCCTCGCCGGAGACGACCTCCAGTTCCACCCCCGTCTCGGCCGCGACACGCGCGAGGACGGCCTCCGCGTTGGCGGCCTCGCGCACGGCGGAGGTGGCGAACGGCACAACGGCCTCGACGCCCTTGTCCTCGGCGACCTGCATGGCCTCACGGACCGTGAGCGTCAGCCGTTCCACGCCCTCCTCGCCGATGGCGCCGTCGGCGTCCAGCAGTTCCGCAAGCTTCAGCTCCGCCTTGTGGGAGTACGCCGGAAGGGGGCGCGCGCCGGGGTGCGCGTCCACCACCAGCAGATGCACCGTGTTCGATCCCACGTCCAGGACACCGAGTCTCATGTACCGCACGCTAGCGTCACCCGGTCGCCCGGCGCTTACCCTGTCCTGTGTGGGAAAGACGAAACCGGCGAAGCGGAACAAGCGGGGCGACGGCACGGCGGCCCCGGCAGGCGAGGCGACCCCTGTGGACGGTCCGGCCCCCGCGACCGTGGCGGCCCGGGACGAAGAGGTCGGGCTGGACTTCGCCAGGGCCTGGGTGGAGTTCCCGGACCCGGCGGACGACGAGCAGGTCTTCCGCTGCGACCTCACCTGGCTGACCTCCCGGTGGCAGTGCGTGTTCGGGCAGGGCTGCCAGGGAATCAGCCCCGGCCGCGCGTCGGACGGCTGCTGCACGCTGGGCGCCCACTTCACCGACGAGGACGACGAGCGCCGCGTCTCCGAACACGTGGCCCGGCTGACGCCGGAGACCTGGCAGTTCCACGACGTGGGCACGGCGTCCGGCTGGGCCGAGGAGAACGAGGACGGCGAGCGGCAGACCCGCCGCTGGAAGGGCGCGTGCATCTTCCACAACCGGCCGGGGTTCGCCGGCGGCTCGGGCTGCGCGCTGCACACCCTCGCACTGCGCGAGGACCGCGAGCCGCTGGAGACCAAGCCGGACGTGTGCTGGCAGCTGCCGATCCGCCGCACGTACGAGTGGGTCGAGCTGCCGGACGGCGAGCAGGTCCTCCAGGTGTCGATCGGCGAGTACGACCGCCGCGGCTGGGGGCCCGGCGGCCACGACCTGCACTGGTGGTGCACCGCCGCGCCGTCGGCGCACGGGGCGGGCAAGCCGGTGTACGCGTCGTACCGGCCGGAGCTGATCGAGCTGATGGGTGAGGCCGGGTACGAGGTGCTCGTCGGGTACTGCGAGGCGCGGATCGCCTCGCAGCTCCCGCTCGTCGCCCCGCATCCCGCCGACCCGGTGTGACCCCGCACGGCCACGGCACGGGCCTCAGCTGGTGCTGGGAGTGGGCTCGGAGACCGTGGGGGTCGGGTCGGGGTCCGGCTCCGGTGAGGGCGTCGGCTCCTCGGACGGCGTGGGCTCCTGCGACGGCGTCGGGTCCGGATCGGGCTCGGGGTCGGGCTCCGGGTCCGGCGAGGGCGTCGGCTCCTGGGAGCCGGGAGGTTCCTGGGTGCCGCCCCCGGGGTCCTGCGGCCCGCCCCCGGGGGGCTGCGGACTGCCCGCGCCGTGGCCCTCGATGGTGACGACGGCGCCCACCGGCCCGATGCCGATGCGCGCCGACCAGGCGCCCGCGGGCTCCCGCGCCTCCACGACGTAGGCGGAGAAGGACACGGACTGGCCGGGCTGGAGCACCCCGGAGGAACGACTCAGCACGAGCCAGTCGGCGGACGTGCCGGCCGTCCAGTGGACGGCGCTGCCGCCGGTGGCGGTGAGCGTGATCAGCGTGCCGTCGCCGGCGGGCTGGGCCTGGACGGTGAGGCGCCGGGCACCCGTGGTGGGGCCGCCCGGACCGGACCCGTCGCCGCCCTCGACGCGGACGGAGACGCGCGAGTCGGGGTCGCCCTTGCGGTGCTTGCCGGGGCCGGGCTCGGCGCGGCCCACGTGCCGGTAGGCGGAGTCGCCGCCGTTCTGCGCGCCGTCGTCCTGTTCGGTGGCGGAGACGGGCGCGGTGCTGCGCCCTTCGCCGGTGAGCGGCGCGCCCCGGTACGCCGCCCAGAGGGCCAGCACCGGGGCGGCCACCACGGTGGCGACGACGGTGGTGGTGACGGCCCGGCTGCGGAGGCGTTCGATCCGGGCCGCGCGGTCCCTGACCTCGGCAGGGAAACCGTTCCTGCCGAAGCGGGGACTGTGCTGGCAGCGCGCGCGGCGGGCGGCACGGAGCGCGGCCTGCACGGAGTGCCGCGGCGCCTCCAGCACGGCGAGCGAGGTGGGGCCGGTGGGGGCGGTGCCCGGCCAGCCGATGCCGGCCATGGCGCGCTCCGCGGCGCGGCGGCACTCGGCGCAGTCGTCGACGTGCCGGACGAGTTCGCGGCGGAGCGCGGAGCCCATCAGGAGGCGGTCGTCGCCGGCGAGCCGGCCGACCAGCGGGCACCCGCCGGACTCGACCACGGCGAGCGCGGCGCGGGTCCGCTCCACCTCGCAGGCCGCGCTGGTCAGCAGGTCGCCGGCGGCCTCGGTGCTCAGCGACAGCACGGCCGCCACCTCACGGGTGGGCAGCCCGTGCCGCACGGAGAGTTCCAGCGCCTCGCGCTGTTCGGGGGTGGTGCCCGCGGCCTCCGGCCAGGCGAGGGCGGCGAGTTCCCTGCGGCGCTGGGTCGCGGCGGCGCCGGAGAGCTGCGGCGAGGTGGCCGGGCCGCGGTCGCCGGGGCTCTGTTGCGCGAGGCGGCGCAGGCAGGCCCAGCGGGTGAGCGCGTAGAGCCAGGGTCGGTGGAGTCCGCGGTCGGCGGGCGCGCGGTCGCGTTCGTGCTGCCGGTCGGCGAGAGCGAGGGCCTCGCCGAGCGCGGCGGTGGCCGCGTCGTGCTCGCACATGACGGAGAGGCAGTAGGTGAACAGCCCGTCGAGACAGGATTCGTAGCGGTCCGAGCGGGGTGCGGGCGTCGGCCGCCGCACCGAGTGCGCTCGGTGTGCGCCGGTGGTGTGCGTGGAGTGCTCGCGCCTGGTGCTCATTCGAGGACGGTAGGACGACAGCGGCGTGTCGTCGGACCAACTTGAGCAGCTTTACCTCTTCCGAGTGACGATCTCCCTCGATGGGGGACATGTCGCGGCCACAGGGTGACGTCTGTCCACAGCCCGGGGACTCGTGGGGGCGGAGTGTCGGCGCGCGCCGCTAACGTGGCGGTCATGGCTGCTCGCAAGTCGTCCGCCAGGGACCGTCCTTCGTACCGCTGCACCGAGTGCGGCTGGACCACCGCCAAGTGGCTCGGCCGCTGCCCGGAGTGCCACGCGTGGGGCACGGTCGAGGAGACCGGCGGCGCCCCCGCCGTGCGGACCACGGCGGCCAGCCGCGTGGTGTCGCCGGCGCTGCCGATCGGCCAGGTGGACGGCCGGCAGGCCACCGCCCGCGGCACCGGCGTGCCGGAGCTGGACCGGGTGCTGGGCGGCGGGCTGGTGCCGGGGGCCGTGGTCCTGCTGGCCGGTGAGCCGGGCGTCGGCAAGTCCACGCTGCTGCTGGACGTCGCGGCCAAGGCGGCGAGCGAGCAGCGGCCCACGCTGTACGTGACGGGCGAGGAGTCCGCGGGCCAGGTGCGGCTGCGGGCCGACCGGATCGGCGCGCTCAGCGACCACCTCTACCTGGCGGCGGAGACCGACCTCTCCGCCGTGCTCGGCCACCTGGACGAGGTGAAGCCGTCGCTCCTGATCCTGGACTCGGTGCAGACCGTGGCCTCCCCGGAGATCGACGGCGCGCCGGGCGGCGTGGCGCAGGTGCGGGAGGTCGCCGGCGCCCTGATCCGCGCCTCGAAGGAACGCGGCATGTCCACGCTGCTGGTGGGCCACGTCACCAAGGACGGCGCGATCGCCGGCCCGCGCCTGCTGGAGCACCTGGTGGACGTCGTGCTGCACTTCGAGGGCGACCGGCACGCCCGCCTGCGTCTGGTGCGCGGCGTGAAGAACCGGTACGGCGCGACGGACGAGGTGGGCTGCTTCGAGCTGCACGACGAGGGCATCACCGGCCTCGCCGACCCGTCCGGGCTGTTCCTCACCCGCCGCGACGACCCGGTGCCGGGCACCTGCCTGACGGTGACGCTGGAGGGGCGGCGGCCCCTGGTCGCCGAAGTGCAGGCGCTGACCGTGGACAGCCAGATCCCGTCGCCGCGGCGTACGACGTCCGGGCTGGAGACGTCGCGGGTGTCGATGATGCTGGCGGTGCTGGAGCAGCGCGGCCGGATCAGCGCGCTGGGGAAGCGGGACATCTACAGCGCGACCGTCGGCGGCGTGAAGCTGTCCGAGCCGGCCGCGGACCTCGCCGTGGCACTGGCCCTGGCCAGTGCGGCGAGCGACACACCGCTGCCGAAGAACCTGGTGGCGATCGGCGAGGTCGGTCTGGCGGGCGAGGTGCGGCGGGTGACGGGCGTGCAGCGGCGGCTCGCGGAGGCCGCCCGGCTCGGCTTCACGCACGCGCTGGTGCCGGGCGATCCGGGCCGCGTACCGTCCGGCATGCGGGTGCGGGAGGTGGCCGACATCGGGGACGCGTTGCGCGTGCTCCCGGCGCGCCCGCAGCGCGGCCGGGGCCCCGGCGCGGACCAAGAGCCCCAAGAGGAGGAGGCCCGCCGGTAGACTTTGCCCCGGTCTCGCCCGTCGGCGACATTCGCGTACGGCACGTGTGTACGACAATCGCCCGGGAGTGCCTGTGGAGGCGCGGGGCGCACCCTGGGGGTGTGCCGGAGCCGAACGTGACGACGTGATGCCGACAGGCACCCGCACGACCGAAGGAGTCCAGTGGCAGCCAACGACCGGGCAACGGCTCCGGGAAGGTCCGGTGGGACCCTCGGCGGCTCCCGCGCCGACAGTCTGATGCGCGCCTCGCTGAGTGCGGTCGCGCCCGGAACGGCCCTCCGCGACGGACTCGAGCGGGTCCTGCGGGGCAACACCGGCGGACTCATCGTCCTCGGCATGGACAGGACCGTGGAGTCGCTGTGCAGCGGCGGCTTCGTGCTCGACGTCGACTTCACCGCGACCCGGCTGCGCGAGCTGTGCAAGCTGGACGGCGCGCTGATCCTGGACCGCGACATCACCAAGATCGTGCGCGCCGGAGTACAACTGGTGCCCGACGCGTCCATCCCGACCGAGGAGACGGGCACCCGGCACCGCACCGCCCAGCGGATCTCCATCCAGACCGGCTGCCCGGTGGTCTCGGTCAGCCAGTCGATGCGGCTGATCGCCCTGTACGTGGGCGGGCAGCGGCGCGTGCTGGAGGACTCCGCCGCGATCCTGTCCCGCGCCAACCAGGCGCTGGCGACGCTGGAGCGGTACAAACTCCGGCTCGACGAGGTCGCCGGCACGCTGTCCGCGCTGGAGATCGAGGACCTGGTGACCGTCCGGGACGTCTCCGCGGTCGCGCAGCGGCTGGAGATGGTACGCCGCATCGCCACGGAGATCGCCGAGTACGTCGTGGAGCTGGGCACCGACGGCCGTCTGCTGTCCCTCCAGCTCGACGAGCTGATCGCCGGCGTCGAGCCGGAGCGGGAGCTGGTCGCGCGGGACTACGTCCCGCAGCCCGGCACGTCCGGCCGCCGTTCCCGCACGGTCCCCGAAGCGCTCGGCGAACTGGACCGCCTCACTCACACCGAACTGCTGGAGCTGCCCACGGTGGCCCGGGCCCTGGGGTACTCCGGGTCGCCGGAGACGCTCGACTCGTCGGTCTCGCCGCGCGGCTTCCGCCTGCTCGCGAAGGTGCCGCGGCTGCCCGGCGCGGTCATCGACCGTCTCGTGGACCACTTCGGCGGGCTGCAGAAGCTGCTGGCCGCGAGCGTCGACGACCTCCAGACCGTCGAGGGCGTCGGGGAGGCCCGCGCCCGCTCCGTCCGCGAGGGCCTGTCGCGGCTCGCGGAGTCCTCCATCCTGGAGCGGTACGTCTAGCCTGCGGCGCGCAGCCGACGCGTAGGGATGCCGCCGACGCGCGGCGCGCGTCGGGCCCCTCCCGCCGTGCCCCTCCCGCCTGCGCACGCCGTTGCGGCGGCACGAGGGCGCGCCCGGCCCCAGCACCGCACGCTCAGGAGTGCGGCGGCCCACCAGACCGGGCGCCCGGCCGTCCTGGGGCGTTCGCGGGGAAGCGGTCCGCCGAGGGTCAGTCCTTGGCCAGGACGAAGGAGGTCTGTTCGGTGGGCAGGCCCGCGACCTCGATCTCGACGAGGTAGCTGCCTGCCGGGACCTTGCCGCTTTCCGGCGTGGCGCACTCGGGCTTGCTGCGCTCGCGGTCCCACTCCAGCGTGTGGACGCTGTCCCCCTTCGCGGGAACCTCGATCCAGGCGGCACCGCGGCCGGGCGGGCAGTCGTCGGAGGACCAGACGCGGTCGCCGTCGGAGTCGGTGACGGTGAGGACCGTCGCGGTCCGGCCGAGGTCGACGCGGCAGGCCTCGCCGGAGTCGTTCGCCAGGGTGAGCTTCAGCTTGGGGGTGTCGCCCGGCTCGTACTCGTTCTTCACGCTCTTCAGGGCCACGCTCACGTCGCCGGGGGAGCAGTCGGCCAGGCCCGGGCCCGCCGGGATGCCGTCGCCGCCGGTGAGGCCGCCGCTGGACCCGGCCAGGGCGCCGCCGCCACCGCTGCCGGAACCGGAGCCGCCGCCCGCGCCGGAACCGCCCTCGGAGCCGCCCGACCCGCCGGCGCCTTCGGCTCCGCCGGAGCCGGACCCGTCGTCGCCTCCCGAGCCGGCGCCGCCGTCCACCTCGTCGCGTCCGCCGGGACGTTCGGTGACGGAGGGCATCGAGTCGGTGGGCCCGGGGGTGATGGGGTCGGTGGGGCCCCGGCTGCCGTCGCTGCCGCCGGCGGCGTCCTGCCCCTGGTCGCCCTTGCCCCCGCCGAGGCTGATCGCCCACACGACGAGAAGCACGACCAGCGCCAGGAGGGCCAGCGCGACGGCCCTCCGCCGCCAGTAGATGGAGGAGGGGAGCGGTCCGATCGGATTGCGCAGTGATCCCACGCGGAAACCTTACGAGACATCAGGCGCCCCAAGGCCCCCACCCGCCGCCGGAGTAGGCGACTTTTCCGATGAGAGACACGACGAACACCCCGAGGTGTGACAAACGTCGGCGCCACAGCCCCCTCAGGTCCACCCGCGCTAATCGTGCGCGCACCCGGGGGACCCGGCCGCGTGGCCGTTTCTGCGCGGCGTGCCGTCGTGTCAGGATCGCTTTGCCATGACTGCGACCACGGAAACCGCCGCGAACGCCTCCCCGGACCACGACCGGACAGACCTCCACGCGCCAGTCGTCGACTGGTTCGATGCGCATGCCCGCGACCTTCCCTGGCGCCGCCCCGAGGCGGGCGCCTGGGGAGTGATGGTGAGCGAGTTCATGCTGCAGCAGACCCCCGTCAACCGGGTGCTGCCGGTGTACGAGCAGTGGCTCGAACGCTGGCCGCGCCCCGCCGACCTGGCCGCCGAGGCGCCCGGTGAGGCCGTACGCGCCTGGGGCCGGCTCGGCTACCCGCGACGCGCGCTGCGGCTGCACGGGGCCGCCGCCGCCATAGCGGAACGGCACGGCGGCGACGTGCCGAAGAAGCACGCGCAACTGCTGGCGCTGCCCGGCGTCGGCGAGTACACCGCCGCGGCGGTGGCCTCGTTCGCCTACGGGCAGCGGCACGCCGTACTGGACACCAACGTGCGCCGGGTGTTCGCGCGAGCGGTGGCCGGACGGCAGTACCCGCCGAACGCGACCACGGCCGCCGAACGGAAGCTGGCGCGGGCGCTCGTCCCCGAGGACGAGGCGACCGCGGCGCGATGGGCGGCGGCCACGATGGAACTCGGCGCGCTGGTGTGCACGGCGCGCAGTCCGGAGTGCGGCCGCTGCCCGATCGCCGCCCAGTGCGCCTGGCAGCTCGCCGGTGCGCCCCCGCACGAGGGCCCGCCGCGCCGCACCCAGGCCTACGCCGGCACGGACCGCCAGGTGCGCGGCCGGCTGCTGGCGGTGCTCCGCGAGTCGACGGCACCGGTGCCGCAGGCCGTGCTGGACCGGGTGTGGCACGAGCCGGTGCAGCGGGCCCGGGCGCTGGACGGCCTGGTCTCGGACGGTCTCGTCGAACCACTCGCCGGAGGCCTCTACCGTCTCCCGCACGCCTGACCGCTCGTGCGGCGCTCCGCCGCACGAGCGCACCATGGGCGGGTGTCGCCTCCCCGGAGGGGACACCCGCCCATGGGTGTGTGGCCCGGCGGCCTGACGGCGGCGTCAGGGGTTCTCGTCGAAGCAGGTGGAGTCCCACGGCTTGGACAGGTCCAGCTCCTCCCGCTCCTGGGTCAGCGAGTACCAGTTGCCGCTGGGGTCGCGGAATATGGCCTCGATCCCGTACGGACGTTCCTGCGGCTCCTGGAGGAACTCGACGCCCTTCTCCTTGAGCTCCTTGTAGGTGGCGTGGCAGTCGTCGGTGCGGAAGGCGCCGGCGCCGAGCACGCCCTTGGTGACCAGGGCGAGCAGCGCCTTGCCGGACTCGGGGTCGAGCCCGGAGCCGTCCGGGCGCATCAGGGTGAGCTGCACCTCCGGCTGGTCCTTCGGGCTGACGGTGATCCACCGCATGTCGCCCATCTCCATGTCGGTGCGCTCGACGAATCCCAGGGCCTCGACGAAGAACTTCTTGTCGCGTTCCTGGTCGGTGGACCAGACGGTGGTGAGGGCCAGGCTCTTGATCATGAGGGTGCTCCCGAAGGGGTGTGGTGCGGAACGCCTCTCACGTTAGGCAGCGCCCGGCTCACTGCGCTTCTCCAGAATTGCGCTGCCGGAATCCGCCGGTCCACAGCATCGCGTAGCAGCCGGGAATCAGCGCGGCGCCGCTGCGTACGTGCTGCGCGCGGTAGTCGCGGGGCGTGACGCCGGTCTGCTGCTTGAAGCGGGCGGAGAAGGTGCCGACGCTGCTGAAGCCGACGAGCATGCAGATCTCGGTGACCGAGAGGTCCGCCGTGCGCAGCAGCTCCTCGGCCCGCTCGATGCGGCGGCGGCCGAGGTACTGGCCGGGGCTCTCCCCGTAGGCGGACTTGAAGGCGCGCACGAAGTGGTAGCGGGAGTACCCGGCGTGTGCGGCCACCGCGCCCAGGTCGAGGCCGGGGTCGGCCCAGTCGCGGTCCATGGCGTCCTTCGCCCTGCGCAGGGCGCGGAGCCGGGCCAGGCCGGGGGTGGTCATGCTCCGATGGTGACACGGGGGTGTGACAGCGGCGCCCGGCCGCGGCGGGTCACTCGTCCGGCCGTGCCCGCACCGCGTCCGCGGGGCCGGTGATCGCCTCCGGCAGCGCGTCGAACCACTCCGTCACGGCCGTCTCGTAGCGGATGCCGAAGTCGAGGGTGGCCAGTGCCCAGGGGTCGTGCCGCCCGGCGCGCACGTCGGCGTCGACGGCCTCCCGTTCGGCGAGGTGACGGGCCAGCCGTTCCCGGTGGACGCGGCGGTTGGCGGCGACGAAGGCGGCCAGGCGTTCGGGGGACAGGTGCCGGCCGAAGCTCAGGGTGAGCAGCAGCGGGAAGCGGATCTGCTCCGGTTCGGGCTCCCGGTCGAGCCAGGCGAGGAACGCCTGGCGGCCGGCCTCGGTCAGCGCGTACGGCCGCCGATCGCGCGGGCCGCGCTCCCCCACCTCGACCAGGCCGTCCTCGGCGAGGCGGGCCAGTTCGCGGTAGACCTGGCTGCGGGTGACCGACCAGAACTCGCCGACGGCCCGCTGGGCGACCTCGGCGAGGTCCCAGCCGCTCATCGGCCCGGCGTGCAGGAACCCCAGCAGCGAGCCCGCGGTGGCGTTCGGCGTGCGCGGCATGACGTCTCCCCTCCGGGCGACCCGTGACCGTCCGCCGTCGCCGCCGGGGCGTCCCTGAGCAGCCTTGACAGTCCACAGTGGACGGTGAAGCATGGTTGCCCACACTATCTTCCACTGTGGACGGTGGGTCGAGGAAGGAGGCGGTGACCATGCCGCCGAAGACACCGGACGGGCCGGACGGGCTGCCGGACCGGCCGGGAGCGCCCGGCACACCGCAGCGCGGTGCCCTCCGCGCGTCCGACGACGACCGCGAACGGGTCGTGGCCGAGCTGGGCGACCACCTCGCCGCCGGCCGGCTGGACACCGCCGAGTTCGACGAACGCGCGTCCTCCGCCTACGCCGCGCGCACACTGGGCGAGCTGGACGTCCTGATGACGGACCTGCCCGCGGAGCGGGAGCGCCCGGGAAGCGGCGCGCGGACCTCCCTGGAGAAGGCCGCTTCCCCGGGGCCGGCCCCCGCCGCCCGGCCACAGGACCACAAGGCGCTGAACGTCCGCACCTGGCTCGCGGTCAGCGTCATGGTCACCGGCGTCTGGGGCATCAGCTCCCTCGCCGCCCAGCAGCTGCTGAACTTCTGGCCGATGTGGGTCATCGGCCCGTGGGGCCTGGGCATCCTCTTCCACGTGCTGAGCGGGCGCCGCTCCGGACCCACCGGCGAGGTCGGCGACTGATCCCCCGCCGGCCCCGCCCCCGCGCCGTCCGCGCCCGGCGGGGGATCAGGCGCCGGTGACGCCGTCGACGCCTTCGCGCAGCAGGTCGGCGTGGCCGTTGTGGCGGGCGTACTCGTGGACGAGGTGCAGCATCACCCTGCGCAGCGAGACGTCCGACTCCCACTTCGGGTTGTAGCCGGTGACCTCCAGCGAAGGGGCGTCCCGTTCGATGCGCCGGCTGTGCTCCACCTCCGCCTGCCAGGCGTCGAACGCCTCCGCCCGGGTGGCGTCGCCGACGCGGAACGCCTCCTGGTAGTCGCGCTCGTCCGACCACACCCAGCCGACGTCCTCCCCGGCGAGGGTGCGGCGGAACCAGGCCCGTTCCACCTCCGCCATGTGGCGCACCAGGGCGAGCAGCGAGAGCGTCGACGGCGGCATCGACCGGCGCCGCATCTGCTCGTCCGTCAGCCCCTCGCACTTCATGGCGAGCGTCGCCCGGTGGTAGTCGAGGTAGTCGCGCAGCATCTCCCGCTCCCCCGCCGTCGGTGACGGCCCCCTGCGTGTGTCGGTCACGGCTCCCCCGTCTGGCGTGTGGTGTCTTCGGACGAGACGAGTATCGGACACCGTCCGCCGGGTGCGCGCACAACGTTCGGCTGACGGGTCGACGGGTCGGGCCGGAAGACTAGGCTGAGACGACGACCCGTCAACGGCCGTCGCACAGCGGCCACATGGCCCCGGGGGAGCCCCATGGAACCCGCCGTACGTCTCGCCTCCGGTGTCGCCGCGCCGCTGGTGCGGGAACTGTTCGTGCCGCCGCAGCGGCCGCCCGAGGGCGAGGAGCTGATCGCCGGGACCGTCTCCTTCCGCGGCCTCCGCCCCACCACCACCTACGGCGACCTGGAGCGCCTGGCACGGGAGTTCGTCCGGCACGGACTGGACGGCCGCAGCCTCCCGCTGCGGGAGGACACCGCGGTCGCCGCCGTGCTGGCACGCACGCTGGCCGTGATGGGGGAGCTGGACACCACCGACGTGCAGGCCGTACGGCTGGGGCCGCAGGACTGGGCACGGCTGCTGCGGGCCCACGTGCCCGGCGCCGACCGGAAGCTGACCGAGGAGTCGGCCTGGTTCCACGACAGCCTGCTGGTCGCAGTCTGTCTGCACGCGCTGCACCTGTTCGTCCAGCGCTCGCCGTACATCGCCGACCGGCTGCCCGAGAGGAGCCACCGCATCCGCCAGCTCGTGGACCTGGGAGACGTGTCGGCGCTGCGGGAGCGACGACGGCAGCCGTCGCCCGAGGACTCCGCGTTCGAGGAGCGCTACCTGCGCAGCGTCGTCGAGGAGTACAACCGGGTCACCATCTACGGCATCGACCTGCCCAACCCCAACACCCCGGACAGCTGGCCGCTCGAGACCACCTACCTCAGCCTCGGCGCGGAGTTCGGCGGACCCGGGGGCAGGGGCCGGGACGACGCCCCGGCCCCGCCGGAGGAAGGCGGTGCGGCCGGGGGCGCCGACCCCGTGATGCCCGCGGACCGCGCGCTCGCCGGCCAGGAACGCGTGCTGCTGCGCGGCGTCGCCGGCTCCGGCAAGACGACCCTCGTGCAGTGGCTCGCGGTGGCGACCGCCCGCGGGCGGCTGCCGGAAGAGCTCGCGGCGCTGCACGGCCGGGTACCGGTCGTCCTTCCGGTGCGGCGCTTCGCGCGCCAGGGCTTCCCCGCGCCGGACGACTTCCTCGACGCCGTCGGCCACCCGCTGGCCGACGAGGCACCCGACGGCTGGATGGCGCGGCTGCTCGCCGACGAACGTGCGCTGCTGCTCGTCGACGGCATCGACGAGGCGCCCGAGGACCAGCGCCCGGCAGTGCGGGACGCGCTGCGCCGCATGATGCGCATCTACAGCGGCACCTGCTGCCTGGTCACCGCGCGGCCACCGGCCGTGGACGCCGAGTGGCTGGCGGACGAGGGCTTCGACGAGCTGACGCTCGCCCCGATGAACCGCGACCAGGTCGCCGCGTTCATCACCGCCTGGCACACCGCCGCCCGTACGGACACCGGCGACGACCACGCGCACCTCGACGAGTACCGCGACCGGCTGCTGCAGACCATTCCGCTCTACCGCGAACTGCGCGGGCTGGCCACCAACCCCCTGATGTGCGGGCTGATCTGCGCGCTGAACCGGGACCGCTCCGGCTCGCTGCCCAAGGGGCGCCGCGAACTGTACGAGGCCGCGATGGAGATGCTGCTCCAGCGGCGCGACCCGGAGCGGCGGGTGCTCCACGCCGACGAGGTCCATCTCCAGCGCGCCGCGCGCGAACGGCTGCTGCGCAAGCTGGCGTTCCGGATGCTGCTGGAGGACCGTGCGGTGCTCGGCGAGGCGGCGGCCGTCGAGGAGATCGCCCGCTGCCTGCCCGCCATCCCCGCCGCGGCCGCGCAGGGCACGCCGGCGCAGATCTTCGGCCACCTGCTGCAGCGCACCGGTCTGCTGCGGGAACAGGCCGACGGCGCGGTGGAGTTCGTGCACCGCACCGTGCAGGACTACCTCGCCGCCAAGGAGGCCGTCGAACGCGGGGACCTCGCGCTGCTGCTGGAGCACGCGCACGAGCCGCAGTGGGAGGAGGTCATCCGGATGGCCGTCGCGCACGCCCGGCCCGGCGAGTGCGGCGAACTGCTGGCCGGGCTGATGGCGCCCGGCAAGGTCGGCATGCAGCGCAACCGGCGCCGTCTGCTGGCCGCCGCCTGCCTGGAACACGTCACCGAACTCGACCCCGTGACCCACGCCCGCATCCGGCGCGAGACCCGGCACATGGTGCGCCCGACCAGCATCGCCGCCGCCCGCGGCCTGGGCTGGGTGGGACCGATCGTGCTGGAGATGCTGCCCGACCCGGAGACCGTCGCCGACGACGAGGCGTACCGGATCGCGGTGACCGTCACCCGCATCGCCGACGACGCGGCCGTCCACTACCTCTCCCGGCTGCGGCGGCGCCCGTCGCTGCCGCTGACCCTGCGCGCCGAACTGATGCGCGGCTGGCGGAACTTCGACACCGAGCGATACGCGGAGGACGTCGTCGCGCACCTCGACCCGGAAGGCCTGTACTTCCCGGTCACCGACCGGGTCGAACTGGCGGTCCTGCGCCGCCTGGGCGGCCGGGAGTGCGTGCAGGTCGCGGGCCACTTCACCCCCGACGAACTGCTCGCGGGCCTCGACCGCGGACCGCTGCGCCACCTCTGGCTCACCCACGACCTGGGCGTGTCCATGGAATGGCTGGCGGACTTCCCCTCGCTCACCACGCTCCGCGTCAACCCCCGCCTGCCGCGGGTCGGAGGCGTCCCGGAGGGCATCCGGATCATCTCCTGAACGCCTCCGCGCGGGGTGGTGACGGCAGGCGGGGCATGACATCGTTCCGCGCGTCCGGCCCGTGAACCGCCGACCACCGCCCGGGAGCGCCCATGGAATCCGCCCGACTCCGCCCGACCGCACCGCGTTCCGGTGCCGCGTCCACGTCCCGGTCCCGGTGGAGGTCGAGGTCCGCGACGACGGCGGTGCTGCTCACCGTCCTCGGCACGTCGCTGGTCTCTCCCGCCGCGCCTCCGGCCGCCGCGGCGCCGAGGGAGCCGCGCGTCCTCGCCGGCTGGGAGCACGAGCGGCCGGCGCCCGGTCTCGACGTCTACCGGGGCGTGCTCGCCGACCGCCCCGGCGCCTCGCACTGGACGGTCACCCTCACGGGCGACGACGGCCCCCTCCGCACCGCGTCCGCGGCACGGGACCTGGCCGCCCGGCTGCGGGACGCCGGTCACTCCCCGGGCACGGAACGCGTCACCTGGCCGCGCGGCTCCGACCTCAGCGGGCTGCTCGGCGTACGGGTGCGCGTCGGCGCGTTCGAGGAACGCGAAGGCGCGGAGGCGCTGCAGCGCGCCCTCGCGGCGGACGGTTTCGACGCGATCGTGGAGTGGACCGGCTCGGACGGCAACACCGGCACCGGCGAGACACGGGTGAACGTCGCCGTCGTCGACCCCCGGCGTTTCGGCGGTTCACTGGAGGCGAGTCACGGCGCGGGCGTCGCCGGGCGCGAGAAGGTCACCGACATGGCGGCAGCCGGCACGGCCGGCGACGCGCTGCTCGCCGTCAACGCGGGCTTCTTCGTGATGGAGGACCGGGACGGCGTGCCCGGCGCGCCCGCCGGCATCGGGGTCTACGACGGCGAGGTCCAGTCCTCGGCGGTGAACGGCCGCATCGCGCTCGTCCTGCGCGGCGACGGGCTGAGGGCGGAACTCGGGCGGCTGTCGACGGTCTCGCGGATCTCGGCGGACGGCGCGCGACGCGAGCTGGACGGCGTGAACCGGCGCCCCGGGTCGATCCGCAACTGCGGCGGTGTCGGCGGCGACCGCCCCACGCAACGCCCGCTGCACGACGTCACCTGCACGGACGCGCACGAAGTCGTCCAGTTCACCGACGAGCTGGGAGCGGCGACGCCGGAGGGCGCCGGGGTCGAGGCGGTGCTCGACGCACGGGGCCGGGTGACGGAGCTGCGGGCCCGCGGCGGGCCGGTGCCCGAGGGCGGCAGCGTCCTGGCGGGCACCGGCGGCGGTGCGGACTGGCTGCGGGCGCACGCGGAGCCGGGCACGCGGGTGTCGCTGACGCACCGCGTCGAGGACGCGCGGGGGCGCCCGGTGCGGCTCGGTGGCGGCGACGACGTGGTGAACGGCGGACCGCAGCTCGTGCGGGACGGACGCGTCGCGCTCACCACGGGCGCGGGTGGCTTCGCCCACCCCGACGACCCCGGCTTCGCGTACGCGTGGGCGCTGAAGCGGCATCCGCGGACGATGGTCGGCGTGGACGGACGCGGGCGCCTGCTCCTCGTCTCCGCGTCGGGGCGCCACCCCGGACACAGCGACGGGCTGTCGCTGCACGAGGCGGCACGCTTCATGGACGCCCTCGGCGCGCGCGGCGCGATGAACCTGGACGGCGGCGGGTCGACCGCGATGGCCCTGCGGGGCGCGTTGCTGACGCGCCCCTCCGACGCGGCGGGCGAGCGGGCGGTCGGCGACGCGCTGCTCCTCCGGAACTGAACCCGCGCACGACGGTGCCCCGCCCTCCGGGGGCGCCATGGGGCGGCGGAGGTGAGGAGCCGGGCCCGCCGCGCTGCGGGAAAGGGGTGGGGCCCGGCATCAGTGATCCGTGATGCCGGGCCCCGGGGGTCGGTGAGCGGTCGGAGGAGGATTACTCCTTGGAGAGGTTCGGCGTCGAGCCGCCGGCCGCAGCCTCCGCGGGAGGCGCGTCGGGGAGCGTCGACTTCTCCTCGCCGCGGAAGGTGAAGCCCTTCTCGCCGTCCTCGCCGTCCTCCGTCTCGACGACCACGATGTGGCCCGGACGCAGGTCGCCGAAGAGGATCTTCTCCGACAGCAGGTCCTCGATCTCGCGCTGGATCGTCCGGCGCAGCGGCCGGGCGCCCATCACGGGGTCGTAGCCCTTCTTGGCAAGCAGTTCCTTGGCCTCCGTGGACAGCTCGATGCCCATGTCCCGGTCCTTCAGCCGCTCGTCGACCTGGGCGATCATCAGGTCCACGATCTGGATGATGTCCTCGGGCGTGAGCTGGTGGAAGACCACCGTGTCGTCGACACGGTTGAGGAACTCCGGGCGGAAGTGCTGCTTCAGCTCGTCGTTGACCTTGGCCTTCATGCGCTCGTAGCCGGTCTTGACGTCACCCTGGCCGGCGAAGCCGAGGTTGAAGCCCTTGGAGATGTCCCGGGTGCCGAGGTTGGTGGTCATGATGATGACCGTGTTCTTGAAGTCCACGACCCGGCCCTGGGAGTCGGTCAGGCGACCGTCCTCCAGGATCTGCAGCAGCGAGTTGAAGATGTCCGGGTGGGCCTTCTCGACCTCGTCGAAGAGGACCACGGAGAACGGCTTGCGGCGCACCTTCTCGGTGAGCTGGCCGCCCTCCTCGTAGCCCACGTAGCCGGGCGGGGAGCCGAACAGCCGGGAGACGGTGTGCTTCTCGCTGAACTCCGACATGTCGAGGGAGATCAGCGCGTCCTCGTCGCCGAAGAGGAACTCGGCGAGCGTCTTGGACAGCTCCGTCTTACCGACGCCGGACGGGCCGGCGAAGATGAACGAGCCGCCGGGCCGCTTGGGGTCCTTGAGGCCCGCCCGGGTACGCCGGATGGCCTGCGACAGCGCCTTGATGGCGTCCTTCTGCCCGATGACGCGCTTGTGCAGCTCGTCCTCCATGCGGAGCAGGCGCGAGGACTCCTCCTCGGTCAGCTTGAAGACCGGGATGCCGGTGGCCGTGGCGAGGACCTCGGCGATGAGCTCCTCGTCGACCTCGGCCACGACGTCCATGTCGCCGGCCTTCCACTCCTTCTCCCGCTTCGCCTTCTGGGCGAGGAGCTGCTTCTCCGTGTCGCGGAGCGAGGCGGCCTTCTCGAAGTCCTGCGAGTCGATCGCGGACTCCTTGTCCCGGCGGACGTTCGCGATCTTCTCGTCGAACTCGCGGAGGTCCGGCGGCGCGGTCATCCGGCGGATGCGCATGCGCGAGCCGGCCTCGTCGATGAGGTCGATCGCCTTGTCCGGCAGGAAGCGGTCGGAGATGTACCGGTCGGCGAGCGTGGCCGCGCCGACCAGGGCGGCGTCGGTGATGGAGACGCGGTGGTGCGCCTCGTACCGGTCGCGGAGGCCCTTGAGGATCTCGATGGTGTGCGGCAGCGACGGCTCCGCCACCTGGATGGGCTGGAAACGGCGCTCCAGGGCCGCGTCCTTCTCCAGGTGCTTGCGGTACTCGTCGAGCGTCGTGGCACCGATGGTCTGCAGCTCGCCGCGGGCCAGCATCGGCTTGAGGATGCTGGCAGCGTCGATCGCGCCCTCGGCGGCGCCGGCGCCGACCAGGGTGTGCAGCTCGTCGATGAACAGGATGATGTCGCCGCGGGTGCGGATCTCCTTGAGCACCTTCTTCAGGCGCTCCTCGAAGTCACCGCGGTAGCGGGAACCGGCGACCAGCGCGCCCAGGTCGAGGGTGTAGAGGTGCTTGTCCTTGAGGGTCTCGGGCACCTCGCCCTTGACGATGGCCTGCGCCAGCCCTTCGACGACGGCGGTCTTGCCGACGCCGGGCTCGCCGATGAGCACCGGGTTGTTCTTGGTGCGGCGGGACAGCACCTGCATGACCCGCTCGATCTCCTTCTCGCGCCCGATGACCGGGTCGAGCTTGGATTCGCGGGCGGCCTGCGTCAGGTTGCGGCCGAACTGGTCCAGCACGAGAGAGGTGGACGGCGTGCCCTCGGCGGGGCCGCCTGCCGTGGCCGCCTCCTTGCCGCCGGAGTAACCGGAGAGCAGCTGGATGACCTGCTGCCGCACCCGGTTGAGGTCCGCGCCCAGCTTCACGAGGACCTGGGCGGCGACGCCCTCGCCCTCGCGGATCAGGCCGAGCAGGATGTGCTCGGTCCCGATGTAGTTGTGGCCGAGCTGAAGGGCCTCGCGGAGCGACAGCTCCAGGACCTTCTTGGCACGGGGCGTGAAGGGGATGTGGCCGGAGGGCGCCTGCTGGCCCTGGCCGATGATCTCCTCCACCTGCTGGCGGACCGCCTCGAGCGAAATCCCGAGGCTCTCCAGGGCCTTAGCGGCGACACCCTCTCCTTCGTGGATCAGTCCCAGAAGGATGTGCTCGGTGCCGATGTAGTTGTGGTTGAGCATCCGGGCTTCTTCCTGAGCCAGGACGACAACCCGCCGCGCGCGGTCGGTGAACCTCTCGAACATCGTTAATCGCTCCTCAGAGCGGTCAGGCAAGAAGGGGTCGGTCCCCTCCCCGTCCTTCCGCAGCTTAGTCCCGCAACGGGGGACCGCTCATTCCAACTGCCGTCAGCCGCCCGCGGGCTCCCGCCCAGGACGGCCGGCACCAGTACCAACCCGATGGTGCGAGACGATGTTCCCGCAGGCCAGGCGTATTCACCCTGATCCACTACGCCGACGGCGAACGGCCCCGCGTCGACACGCCCGCCATGGTCCTCCATCGTCGTCTCACACCCCCGTCCCACTAGGGACTTCTTACCCTCCGGCACCGACAGTCCATGCGTCGTGCACGCTGTGTCGCGAACGGATCAGCTCATGGCGAACACCTTTGCGGGCCGGGTCGGACCGACGGCGGGGCGGCGGCCGCACGGGACCGGGGCGTGACCGGGGGCGGTTTCCGCAGTTGCTCCGGTCATGACCGCATCAGCTTCGCGCACCACACCCCCTGACAACCGGGCCGCCGCGCCGACGGGGCCGCGCCCGCCGGACCCGCAGCGGGCGCACCGTCCTCGCCCACCGGTCCGGAGCCCGCTGTTCCCGCAGCCGCGCACTCCGGAAACGCAGTGGCGGGCGCCCGGACAGTCCTGGCAGCCGTGGGACTGGCGGGAGTGGTGGGAGGAGGCACGCGGACCCACCGCCCCGGGGCGGGCGCCCTGGTTCGAACTGGGAGTGTGCTTCGACGCCCTGCGGCTTCCCGCGGCGGCCGGGATGCCACTGCTGGCCCGTACCCGGTCCGCGGGGCCCGCGCTGCGGGCCGGGGCGGACATGTGGCTGCTCGTCGCGGAGGGGGCCGCTGAGGAGCTCCCAGGGCTGCTGCGCTGGCTCGAGTGGGGCACGCTGCCCCACAGGGCCGGGCTGGCGGCACTGGGCGCGGGCGCCCGCATGCCCGCACCCGACGGCGGGGCGGGCCGGACGGACGGCGGCGGAAGTCCGTGGGAGGCCGCGGTGTGGTTGCGGCCTCCCCGGCCGGGACGCGACGGGAGGCTGCGGCTGCCCGCCGTGTCGATCGGCCGCCCGTCCGCCGCGGGTGCGCCCGATCTCGTACGCCTCGTCGACGCCGCGGCGACGGAATGCCACCGCGCTCTGCTGCGGCGTCAGCCGTTGGCCTTTTCGTAGGCCTCCCGCACGGTCGCGGGAACGCGTCCGCGGTCGTTGACCTCGTAACCGTTCTCCTTCGCCCAGGCGCGGATCTTCGCGGTGTCCGGGCTACCGGACGAGGAACGCCCGCCCTTTCCGCGGGAAGAACGGCCACCGGTACGGCGACCGGCCTTCACGAAGTCGGCCAGCGCGTCACGGAGCTTGTCCGCGTTGCCGGTGTTGAGGTCGATCTCGTAGGTCTTGCCGTCCAGAGCAAAGGTCACCGTCTCGTCCGCCTCGCCGCCGTCGAGGTCGTCGACAAGAAGCACCTGCACCTTCTGCGCCACGGGGTTCTCCCATTCGTCTTCGAATACGGATTACAGATACCGACGATGGAAGGAAACCGCTTTTCTCCGGGAAACACAAACCCTCGGCCGACTTCCCGGGCGATCGCCGCCCCGCACAGCGGGACCTTTCGGACATCTGACTGCTACAGATGCAGGAGCATCCGGCTGTTGCCGAGGGTGTTCGGCTTCACCCGTTCGAGACCGAGGAACTCGGCGACGCCTTCGTCATAGGAACGCAACAGCTCGCTGTAGACATCGCCGTCCACCGGCGTCTCACCGATCTCCGTGAAGCCGTGCCGGGTGAAGAACTCGACTTCGAAGGTGAGGCAGAAAATGCGGCGTACTCCGAGCCAGCGTGCGGTCTGCACCAGCTTCTCCAGGAGCTGGTGGCCGACGCCGGTGCCCTTCAGCGCAGGGTCCACGGCGAGCGTCCTGACCTCGGCCAGGTCCTCCCACATCACGTGCAGCGCGCCACAGGCGACGACCTGCGCGTCGTGGTCGCGTTCCGCCACCCAGAACTCCTGGATGTCCTCGTAAAGCGTCACCGTGGCTTTGTCGAGGAGGATGCGGTCCCGCGAGTAGGCGTCGAGGAGCCGGCGGACGGTACGGACATCACTCGTTCGCGCGCGCCGCACCGTCACCGCGACAGGCGCCTTCGCGAGACCGTGCGCGTTTGCCCGGTCGCGCGCCGCGTTCGTCCCGGCGTTCGTCCCGGCGTTTGCGTCGGCGTTCCGGTCGGCGTTCCGGTCGGCGTTTCGCTCCGCGTTCCGGTCGGCGTTCGGCGAAGTGGCGGTCGTCTCGGCTTCTGGAGTGGTCCGGGGATCTGCCATACCGCGACGCTATCTCTACGTCGAGTCGACGCGCACACCGCTCAGCTGTACGACCCGCAGAGCATCCCGCAGCGCGTCCGACTGTTCGGCCGACATCATGCCGAAGAAGTCCACGAGAGCGGCGGCGCTGTTGCCGCTCGCCGACCACGCCTGATGCATCAGGGCGGCGGAGTACGCGGCCCGCGTGGAGACGGCCGCATATCGATAGGCCCGCCCCTCCTGCTCCCGCCGCAACCAGCCCTTCTGGTGAAGGTTGTCCATTACGGTCATCACGGTGGTGTACGCGATCGTCCGCTGCTCCTGCAGATCCTCCAGGACTTCCCGCACGGTGACCGGGCGGTTCCACTGCCATACCCGCGTCATCACGGCGTCTTCCAACTCTCCCAATGGCCGAGGCACGGGAGAATAATAGGCGCAGATGAGGCGAATTCAGCCGTCCGTCGCGCGCGTGGCCGCGTCCGCGGAAGAGGCGGAGCGCGCGGCGACCGGACGGTTCGCGCCGCCGGAGGCGGAGTCCAGCGCCGCGTCGACGGCGGCGTCCTCCTTCGCCTTGTTGGCGCCGCCCTGGTTCTTCACGATCGTCACCACGAGGGCGGTGAAGCCGATCGCCATGACGAGGGGCGGGGTGAGGGCGGCGACGTAGTCCATGCCGGGGGCTCCTTGCGACGGGGCGCGTGCGGGCGCGTGTGCGCCCTTCAGCCTAGCGCCGGGCCGTCGGCATCCGCGGGGCGGGCGGCCTCTGCGCCCCTGCGTGCCGGGTCCGGGCGCCGCGACGCGACGCAGGGCGTGGCAGGCGAGCCCCTGCACCGTTCCGGCGCGGGCGCCGGCCACGGCGAGCGCGCGCCCTCGGGCATCCCGTTCGGCGCGTCTCTCCTCCCCGGGGCCCGGACGACTCGAGGAGTCGCGTCCGCCCGGCGCCGACCGGCGGGCGGGTGGGAGCGGGGTCGTGTTCGGCGGCGACGTGCGGGGGTCAGGCGGGGAGCGCGTGGGCCTCCTCGGGCGGGGTGGCGGGGCGGCGCCGCGGCGGGAAGACCTCGCCGGGGGTCGGGACGGGGCGGCGGCCCGGCTGCGGCGCGGGCTTGGCCGGCTCGCGCCGCGGCTCCTTGGGGGGCTCCTTCTTCGGGTCCCGCTTGGGCTTCTCCTCGGCCATGTCCGGCTCCGCCCGCACGGCGGCGCGCCCGCCGGGCAGGACCAGCAGCCGGCCGCGTACGGCCTGCTCGGCGAGGCCCTCGCAGCGCCGCAGGAGTTCCGCGCGGCGTTCGGCCGCGGGCCGGCCGGCAGGCGTCCGGGCGAGCGAACGGAGGGCGTTCAGGTCTTCCGGACGAGGCAGGTAGCCGGCCGCGAGGGCGTCGTCGAGCAGGTCGAGGTACCCGCCCGCGGTGCCCGGCAGGGCGGCGCGGTAGCGGGCGAGATCCGCGAGGAGGAAGGACCGGAGCCGGTGGCCCTCGCGCTCGGCCTCGTCGAGGGACTCGGTGAGCTGCAGGACCTCCCGGACCTCCCATGCGGAGGCGCGGCTGGACTGGAGGGCTACGGCGAGGGCGCCTCGGAGCACACGCAGCTCGTCCGCGCTGAACGCCATGCCACCTCGGGAACCGTAGGGCGTAGGCATGGTCCGACTGTACGAGCTTGTCCGACTAAAGTGCATTATCGCCCGTTCTGCGGGCGTGGCGGACGGACGTCCTCCGCGCCCTTCCCCGCAGCGGAGGCCCGCAGGCGCGCAGGCGCGGCGGGCGTCCGCGGTCGTCAGCGGGAGACGTTGCGCTCGTAGACCAGGCGGAGGCCCACCAGCGTGAGCCAGGGCTCGTGCTCGTCGATGAGTTCGGCTTCGCCGAGCACCATGGGCGACAGCCCTCCGGTGGCGATGACCGTGACGTCGTCGGGGTCGTCCGCGAGCTCGGCGGCCATCCGCCGGACCACGCCGTCGACCTGGCCCGCGAAGCCGTACAGGATGCCGGCCTGCATGGCCTCGACCGTGTTCTTGCCGATGACGCTGCGCGGGCGGGCCAGCTCGATCTTCCGCAGCTGGGCGCCGCGGACGCCGAGCGCGTCGACGGAGATCTCGATGCCGGGGGCGATCGCGCCGCCCACGTACTCCCCCTTCGCGGAGACCGCGTCGAACGTCGTGGCGGTGCCGAAGTCGACGACGACGCAGGGGCCGCCGTAGAGCTCGACGGCGGCGAGCGCGTTGATGATGCGGTCGGCGCCGACCTCCTTGGGGTGGTCCATCAGGATCGGCACCCCGGTCTTCACGCCGGGCTCGACGAGCACGGCGGGGATGTCGCCGTAGTAGCGGCGGGTGACCTCGCGCAGTTCGTGCAGCACGGCCGGGACCGTGGAGCAGATGGCGATGCCCTCGATGTTGTCGCCGAGTTCCTCGCCGAGCAGCGGGTGCATGCCCATCAGGCCCTGGAGCAGGACGGCCAGTTCGTCGGCCGTGCGGCCGGCGTCGGTGGAGATGCGCCAGTGCTCGACGATGTCCTCGCCGTCGAAGAGGCCCAGGACGGTGTGCGTGTTGCCGACGTCGATGGTGAGCAGCATGGTCAGGCGCCCTTCCCGGCGCCGGCGGGCCGGTCGCCGGTGACGTCGCGCAGGTCCAGGCCGATGTCGAGGACGGGTGAGGAGTGGGTCAGCGCGCCCACGGCGAGGTAGTCGACGCCGGTCGCGGCGTACGCGGCCGCGTCGGCGAGGGTCAGCCGCCCGGACGACTCCAGCCGGGCGCGCCCGGAGACGAGGGCGACGGCCTCGGCGGTCTCCTCGGGGGTGAAGTTGTCGAGCAGGATCAGGTCGGCGCCTTCCGCGAGGACGGGCTCGATCTGGTCGAGGCGGTCCACCTCGACCTCGATCTGCAGGTCGGGGAACTCCTCCCGCACTGCTTTGAAGGCCTGCGCGACGCCGCCGGCCGCGATGACGTGGTTGTCCTTGATCAGCGCCACGTCGGAGAGGGAGAAGCGGTGGTTGACGCCGCTGCCGCAGCGCACGGCGTACTTCTCCAGCGCGCGCAGCCCGGGGGTCGTCTTGCGGGTGTCGCGCACCCGGGCGGACGTGCCGGCGAGGGCGTCGGCCCAGGCGCGGGTGGCGGTGGCGATCCCGGAGAGGCGGCCGAGCAGGTTGAGGGCGCTGCGTTCGCCCGTCAGCAGGTCGCGGGTGCGGGTGCGGACGGTCAGCAGCTTCCGGCCCGGCTCGACGCGGTCGCCGTCCTCGGCGTGCCGCTCGACTTCGAACTCGTCGGTGCACACCACCGACAGCACCGCCTCGGCGATGCGCAGGCCGGCGACGGTGCCCGCCTCGCGGGCGGTGAAGTCGCCGACGGCGACGGCGTCCTCGGGCACGGTCGCCACGGTCGTCACGTCCACGCCGTGGTCGAGGTCCTCCTCGATGGCCAGGTGCGCGACGTCCTCGACCTGCACCGGGTCCAGACCGGCGTCGACCAGCAGCCGGGCCAGGTCGGGGTCGAGGCCGCAGTCCAGCGGGTCGAAGACGTCGTCGTCCGGGCCGCCCGCACCGCAGCCGCACGCGTCGCCGCAGCCGCCGGACGCGGACAGGGCGGCGCCGGCGGCGGGGCCGCCGATCTGGAGCAGCGGCACGTCCACGGGCTGCGGACGGCGTTCTTCGTCGGAGGAGGGGCTGGTCACGGGTACTCCTTGCGGATGACCGGGCTTACGGGCGGGAAGACCGTCGAGTCGGTCGTGGTGAGGTCGAGCGAGTCGAGCGTAGGGCTCTGCGCGTCGGGGCGCAGGGTGATGACGAGATGGCGGCGCCAGGCGGCGTCGTCCCGGTCGGGACGGTCCTCGCGCCAGTGGCAGCCGCGGGTCTCGGTGCGGCGGAGGGCGGCTGCGGTCAGGGCGCGCGCGACCAGGTGGAGGTTGGCGGTCTCCCAGGTGTCGACGCCGGGTTCGGCGGTCTTCGCGGGGGCGGCCGTACCGGCGGCGGGCAGCGCGTCGAGTGCGGCGGACGCACGGGCGAGGCTGTCGGCGGACCGGAGCACGCCCGCGCCGTGCGTCATGATCCGCTGGATCTCGGCCCGTGCCTCGGGCGGCAGGAGCGGGGCGTGTGCGGTGGCCGTCGCGCCGGGTGCGGCCTCTTCGCGCGCCTCTTCGCGCGCCTCTTCGCGCGGGGACGCCGTCGCGCGCGCGTCCGCCACGGCGTCCGCGATGCGCTCCGCGAAGACCAGGCCCTCCAGAAGGGAGTTGGAGGCGAGGCGGTTGGCGCCGTGCACGCCGGTGCACGCGGTCTCGCCGCACGCGTACAGCCCGGGGACGGTCGTCCGGCCGTGCAGGTCGGTGCGCACGCCGCCGGACGCGTAGTGCGCGGCGGGGGCGACCGGGATCGGGGCGGCGACCGGGTCGATGCCGTGTGCACGGCAGGCGGCGAGGATGGTCGGGAACCGCGACTCCCACATCGCCGCGCCGAAGTGGCGGGCGTCCAGGTACATGTGGGCGGCACCCTGCTCGCGCATCCGCCGCATGATGCCCTTCGCGACGATGTCCCGGGGGGCGAGTTCGGCGAGTTCGTGCTGCCCCTGCATGAACCGCACGCCGTCGGCGTCGACCAGGTGCGCACCCTCGCCGCGTACCGCCTCGGAGATCAGCGGCTGCTGTCCCTCGGCGTCCGGTCCCAGGTACAGCACGGTCGGGTGGAACTGCACGAACTCGACGTCGCTGACCTCCGCGCCGGCGCGGAGTGCGAGGGCGACGCCGTCGCCGGTGGAGACGGCCGGGTTGGTGGTGGCCGAGAAGATCTGCCCCATGCCGCCGGTCGCCAGGACGACGGCCGGCGCCCGCACGGCACCCACGCCGTCGTGCTGGCCCTCGCCCATCACGTGCAGCGTGACGCCCGCGGTGTGCCCGTCCGGGGTGGTGAGCAGGTCGAGGACGAGCGCGTTCTCGACGGTGCGGACGGCCTTCGCGCGGGCCGCGGCGACGAGGGCCCGGGAGATCTCCGCGCCGGTCGCGTCGCCCCCGGCATGCGCGATGCGGCTGCGGTGGTGCCCGCCCTCGCGGGTGAGGGCGATCTCGCCGGTGGTGGCGGAGAGGTCGAACTGCGCACCGGCCGCGATCAGGCGCCGGACGGCTGCGGGGCCGTCCGTGACCAGGGTGCGCACGGCCTCCTCGTCGCACAGGCCCGCCCCGGCGACCAGGGTGTCGTCGAGGTGCTGCTCCGGAGTGTCGCCCTCGCCCAGGGCCGCGGCGATGCCGCCCTGCGCCCAGCGGGTCGAGCCGTCGTCGAGCCGCGCCTTGGTCACGACCACGGTGCGCAGGCCGGAGTCCGCGCAGCGGAGGGCGGCGGTGAGGCCGGCGACGCCGGAGCCGACGACCACGACGTCCGCGTCCAGGGTCCAGCCGGGCGCGGGGGCGACGAGCGCCGCGCGCCCGCGCGGGTCGGCGCCGGGTATGCCGGTGCGGCTGCTCATGCGGGGCCTCCTGCGGCACGGAGAGGCTGCGGTCCCGCACCGGCAGCGGCGGACGGTTCCACGTGGAACGCCGGGGGAGGGAACGCCCGGGGCAGGATCATGCGGGGCCCTCCGGGAAGGGGAGGGGGATGTTGTCGATGAGCCGGGTGGTGCCGACACGGCCCGCGACGGCCAGGACCGCCTCGCCGGTGAAGCCCGCGGCGACGTCCGTGAAGTCGGACGGGTCGACCAGGGCGAGGTAGTCGAGGGTCACCGGGGGCGTGCCGTCGGCCGCCGGGGCGAGCACGCGGTGCGCGGCCGCGCGGGCGTCCTCCGGTCCGGCGCCCCGGGCCACCGCGTCGCGTGCCGCGAACAGCGCGCGGGACAGCGCGAGCGCCGCCCGCCGCTCCTGCGGCGCGAGGTACCGGTTGCGGCTGGACAGCGCCAGGCCGTCGGGCTCGCGGACCGTGTCCACGCCGACGAGGTCCACCGGGAAGTTCAGGTCCCGCACCATGCGGCGGATCAGGGCGAGCTGCTGTGCGTCCTTGCGGCCGTAGAAGGCCAGGTCGGGCTCGGTCAGGTGGAGGAGCTTGGCGACGACGGTGAGCATGCCGTCGAAGTGGCCGGGGCGGAAGGCGCCCTCCAGGCGCTCCCCCATGGGTCCGGCGGCTATCCGCACCTGCGGCTCCCCGCCGGGGTAGACCTCGCCCGCGCCGGGGGCGAAGACCACGTCGGCGCCCGCGTCGACGGCGAGGACGACGTCGGCGTCCAGGGTGCGCGGGTACCGGTCGAGGTCTTCCCCGGCGCCGAACTGGAGCGGGTTGACGAAGACGGTGACGAGCACCTGCCCGCGGTCTCCCACGGCCTCGCGCGCGGCGCGGACGAGTGCGGCGTGGCCGTCGTGCAGGGCGCCCATGGTCATGACGACCGCACGGCGTCCGGCGTCGGCGCCCCGCCGGCGCGGCAGCGCCGCGTGCAGTGCGGCCGCGCTGCGGGCGAGGCGGGGTGTGACGGCCGGGGCGGCCCCGGGACGCGTGCCCGTACGGCTTCCGGGCCCGGGTGTCGTCATCGCGTACCTCCGCTCTCGTCGCCGGACGCGCCCAGCACGTCCAGCAGGTCCTCGGCGTGTTCCGGCTTGAGCAGGCCGTGCGCGAGCGCCCGGTCGGCGGTCGTACGGGCCATCGCGAGGTAGCCGGCGACGGCATGCGGCGCGTGGGCGCGGAGTTCGGTGATGTGGGCGGCGACCGTGCCGGCGTCGCCGCGGGCGACGGGCCCGGTGAGGGCGGCGTCGCCGGAGCGCAGGGCGTTGTCGAGGGCGGCGCCGAGCAGCGGGCCGAGCATCCGGTCGGGGGCGCCGACGCCCGCCTCGCGGAGCAGTTCCATCGACTGGGCGACCAGGGTGACCAGGTGGTTCGCGCCGAGCGCCAGGGCGGCGTGGTACAGCGGGCGGACCTCCTCGGCGATCCACTCCGGTTCCCCGCCCATCTCGATGACCAGCGCCTCGGCGGCGAGCCGCAGCTCCGCCGGCGCGGTCACGCCGAACGAGCAGCCGCCCAGCCGCTGCACGTCGACCGGCGTACCGGTGAAGGTCATCACCGGGTGCAGGGCGAGTGGCAGGGCTCCTGCCTGCAGCGCCGGCCGGAGGACGTCGGTGCCGTAGCGGCCGGAGGTGTGGACGAGGAGCTGGCCGGGCCGTACGGCGCCGGTCCCGGCGAGTCCGGTGACCAGGTCGGGCAGCGCGTCGTCGGGGACGGTGAGCAGGACGAGGTCGGACCGGGCCAGCACCTCGCCGGGGTCGACCAGCGGCACCCCGGGGAGCAGGGTCTCGGCGCGGCGGCGGGAGGCGTCGGAGACACCGGACGCGGCCACCGGCCGGTGGCCGGCCTGCCGCAGCGCGGCTGCCAGCGCCGGGCCGACGCGGCCGGCGCCGACGACGCCCACGGTGAGGCGCGCGGGCCGGTCCTCGGCGCGCGCGGCCTCCGGCTGCCGGCCCGTGCCGGACGGGTGCTGTGGGTGCACGGAGTGGAACCTTCCGTCTGCCGTTCCGGTCCGCTGCCGGGTACCGGACGTTCCCGGCCATGCTATGCCCTGGCCGCGGCCGGGCCGGGCGCGGTCCGGACGGGCCGGACGGCCCGGCCGGCGGGAGTCCGCGCGCCGGAGCGGCGCCGCGCGGGCTACTTGTCGATGTCGCCGACGACGAAGAAGAAGGAGCCGAGGATGGCGACCATGTCGGCGACCAGGGTGCCGGGGAGCAGTTCGGTGAGGGCCTGGATGTTGTTGTAGGAGGCGGAGCGCAGTTTCAGGCGGTAGGGCGTCTTCTCGCCCTTGGAGACCAGGTAGTAGCCGTTGAGCCCGAGCGGGTTCTCGGTCCAGGTGTAGGTCGCGCCCTCGGGGGCCTTGAGCACCTTGGGGAGCCGCTGGTTGACGGGACCGGGCGGGAGGTCGGCGATGCGGTCGAGGCAGGCGTCGGCGAGGTCGAGGGAGTTGTGGGCCTGGCCGAGCAGCACCTCGAACCGGGCCAGGCAGTCGCCCTCCGGGCGGGTCACCACCCGGAGCACGTCGCCCAGCTCTCCGTAGGCCAGGTACGGCTCGTCCCGTCGCAGGTCGAAGTCGACGCCGGAGGCACGGGCGAGGGGCCCGCTGACGCCGTACGCGTGCACGGTCTCCGGCGCGAGGGTGCCCACGTCGCGGGTGCGGCCGCGGAAGATCTCGTTGCCGAGGACGAGGCGGTCGAAGACGTCCATCCGGGACCGGACGTCGGCGACGGCGCGGCGGGCGCGGCCGAGCCAGCCGGCGGGCAGGTCCTCCTTCAGGCCGCCGACCCGGTTGAACATGTAGTGCATGCGCCCGCCGGAGACCTCCTCCATCACGTTCTGCAGCTCCTCGCGCTCGCGGAACGCGTGGAAGACGGGCGTGATGCCGCCGAGTTCCAGGGGGTAGGAGCCGAGGAACATCAGGTGGTTGAGGACCCGGTTGAGTTCGGCGAGCAGGGTGCGCAGCCACACCGCGCGCTCGGGCACCTCCATGCCGAGCATGCGTTCGACGCCGAGGACGACGCCCAGCTCGCTGGAGAAGGCGGACAGCCAGTCGTGGCGGTTGGCCAGGACGATGATCTGACGGTAGTCACGCGCCTCGAACAGCTTCTCCGCGCCGCGGTGCATGTAGCCGATGACGGGCTCGGCCGCGCCGATGCGCTCGCCGTCCAGGACGAGCCGCAGCCTCAGCACACCATGCGTGGACGGATGCTGCGGGCCGATGTTGAGCACCATGTCGGTGCTCTCCGCGGCGCCCCCGATGCCGACCGTCGTCGTCTGCGTCATGACGTCCAGTCTGTCAGCACCGCGGCGGCGAGGAGGAGACGGGCGGCCCACACGTCCTCCTCCGGGCGGATACGGGCGACGGTGCGGGAACCTAGGGTTGGGCGCATGACGACGGCGACGGATGACGGGCGCGGTGAACGAGGCACACCGGACGCCCCGGGCGCACGGGACGCGGCGGCCCCGCTGCCCGCAGCCGACGAGTGGCGGGGCGTGGAACCCGCACTGCTGCCACTGCGGCGGGTGGTGCTGCTGAGCACGCTGCTCCCGGTCGCCGCGGTGGCCGGCGGGCTCCCGGGTCTGCTGGCCGGGCCGGTGTGGGCGCTGCCCGCGCTGGTGCCGCTCGGCTTCGCCGCCTGGGGCTGGGGCGCCCTCGCCCGCAACTGGCGGTCCTGGCGCTACGCCGAACGCGCGGACGACCTGCTGATCGCGCACGGTGTCCTGTGGCGCGAGATCACGGTGGTCCCGTACGGCCGGATGCAGCTGGTCGAGGTCACCTCCGGCCCGCTGGAGCGGCGGTACGGGCTGGCCACCCTCCAGCTGCACACCGCGGCCGCCACCACGGACGCGACGATCCCCGGGCTCACCCCCAAGGAGGCGGAACGGCTCCGGGACCGGCTGACCGAGCTGGGCGAGGCCCGATCGGCGGGGCTGTGAGCAGCGGGGAGGGCGCGCCGGTCACCCGGCCCGCCACCGAGGACGTCGCAGAGGGCAAGGACACCGGCCGGGGGCCGCAGGGCTCCGGGGCGCCCGAGGAGCGGCCGCAGGGCTCCGCGGCGACCGAGGAACAGCCGGAGGGCAAGCGGCTGCACCCGGTGACGCCCTGGCGCCGCGCCTGGGCGCCGATCGCCGGCCTGGCCGCCTTCACCTTCCAGGACTTCGAACGCACCCGGCAGTGGTTCGAGCAGCTGACGCTCGGCTGGCTGCTGGCGGCGTTCGCCGTGCTGGTGCCGGTCGCCGCCGCGTACGGCTTCCTGTCCTGGTGGTACACCAGCTACCTGGTCACGGACACCGAGCTGCGCATCCGCACCGGCCTGCTCTTCCGCCGCACCGCGCACATCCGGCTGGACCGCATCCAGGCCGTGGACGTCGGCCGTCCGATGCTGGCGCGGATCGCGCAGGTCGCCAAGCTGAAACTGGACGTGGTCGGCGCCGACGCCAAGGACGAGCTGGCGTTCCTCGGCGAACGGGAGGCGGTGGCGCTGCGCGCCGAACTGCTCGCCCGCGCCGCCGGGATGGCGCCCGAGGCCGCACCGACGGCGGGCGAGGCCCCGGCCCGCGACCTGCTGCGCGTCACCCCCCGGATGCTGATCGTCTCGGTGCTGCTGCTGTCCGGCGGCTGGCTGCTGCTCGTGGCTCTGGT
Organism: Streptomyces hazeniae; assembly: GCF_031845485.1. Taxonomy (NCBI): domain Bacteria; kingdom Bacillati; phylum Actinomycetota; class Actinomycetes; order Kitasatosporales; family Streptomycetaceae; genus Streptomyces; species Streptomyces hazeniae. The sequence goes on along the minus strand of NZ_JAVREQ010000026.1, from coordinate 55,666 downwards.
GCTGGTCCCGGCCCTGATCTACACGGCCACCGGCAACGTGTGGCCCGCGCTGGCGGCCGTGGTACCGCTCGCGGGCGCGATGTGGGGCAACACCGCCGGGCGGGTGCTGAAGGAGTTCGACTGGACCGTCCAGGAGTCGCCGGACGGCCTGCGCATCGATCGCGGCCTGCTCGACCGGGCGCACGAGACGGTGCCGCCCGGCCGCATCCAGTACGTGCGGGTCGTCGAGCCGCTGCTGTGGCGGCGACGCGGCTGGGTGCGGGTCGAGCTGCAGGTCGCGGGCGCCGGGAAGGAGCGCGGCGGCGTGCTGCTGCCGGTGGCGACCCGGGCGGACGCCGCACGGGTGCTGGCACGGGCGCTGCCCGGCGTGGAGCTGGACGCGGTCGCGGCGTCGCTGTCGCCCGCGCCGCCGCGGGCCCGCTGGTGCGCCCCGTTCTGGTGGCGCTCCTACGCCCACGGCGTGACCGGCACCGTCTTCGCCACGCGCACCGGACGCGTGCGCCGGCAGACCGAGCTGGTGCCGCACGCGAAGGTGCAGAGCGTCCGCTCCGAGCAGGGGCCGTGGCAGCGGCGGCTGGGGCTGGCCGACGTCACCGTGGACCACGGGGCCAACGGCTGGGCGAGGGCGCGGCTGCGCGACGCGGACGAGGCCCGCGCCCTGGTCGCCGCGCAGGCCGAGCGGTCCCGCACGGGCCGCCGCACGGCCCGCCCGGAGCGCTGGCTGACGTAGGCCCTGCCTTGCCCGGCGGATCGCCCCGGTCCGCCGGGCACGGGCCGGGCGGCGTCAGCCGTCGGGCCCGGCCACGGCGTGAGTCTGCGCGGGCGCGCCGAAGAGGTCGGGCGCGTCGACCGGACGGGTCAGCCAGGTGAAGGCGCCCAGGCCGGCGAGGTCCGTGAGCTCCGCCGCCTGCGAGGCGTCGCGGAGCCCCCGCACGTACGCCAGGGCGTCCGTGGACGCCCAGGACAGGGGCGGTCTTCCGCCGTGCACGCCGAGGTCGTGCAGCGCCTCCCGCTGGGTGAGCGTGCGCCACGGCCCGCCCGCGGCGGCCGCGCACGCGTCGACGGCGACGTGCGCGGTCAGGTCGCGGGCCCCGTCCGGCGCGGGCGGCACCTCCCGGCCGTCGAGGTAGCCGGTGAGCGTGCCCAGCGGCGGGCGGGCGGCCCGGGTGTGCGCGTAGTCCACGGCAACGGCCAGTCCGCGCCGGAGCGTGCGGACGGCCGCCGTCCAGGCGACGTCCCGGGGCAGGCCGACCTCGGCGCGCAGACCCGGCTCGGCGTCGAGCGGCCACCAGCGCCGCAGCCACGCGGCGTCCTCGCCGGCGACGGGCTCACCCGCGGACTCCCGTCCCTCCCGGTCCACCAGGACGTACCGCACGACGCCCGCGTCGTCCGCCTCGACGACGTCCAACGGCACGTTGTCCAGCCACTCGTTGGCGAAGAGGAGTCCGGTGACGGAACCGGGCGGCGGGAGCACGTCCTGCCAGACGATGCCGGGGTCCAGCCCGTCCGGGCGGGGCGCGAGTTCCACGGCCACCCGCCGCAGCCGCCGTGCGAGACCGTGCGGATCGTCCTCCGCCACGGCCTCCGCGACCTGTGCGAGCAGCTCGCCCCGCCCGGCGCCGACGTCGAGCAGGGTCAGCTCGCGGGGGCGGTCCAGCGCCTCGTCGAGGCGCAGCAGCAGCCGTGTCACCGCCCGCGCGAACAGCGGCGACACGTGGACGGAGGTACGGAAGTGCGCTCCCGGCGCCTCGCGCACGAAGAAGCCGTGCGGTGGCGCGTACAGGCTGTCCGTCATCGCCGACCGCCACCGGCGCGGCGATTCCGCTTCTGCGTCCGTCACGCGGCTCACGGTACGCGCGGGGGCGCGACGCGGGGGCGGGCGGCGCCTCCACCTTGCGGAGTAGACGCGGGCCGGAGGATCCGCTTCACGGCTGACCCCGGCACGTGCCCGGCCTGCATACGCTGGGTCACGTGCACCGCATCTACGAGTTCGTCCGCCGTCACCCGACCTGGGTGGACAGCCTCTGGGCGCTCGTCCTGCTCCTGCCGTCGGCGGTGTGGATCGTCGCGAGCATCGCCGCACCCCCGCAGGCCACCGGAATGGCGGACAGCACGGCTCAGCAGATCGCCGCCGTCCCCATCGCCCTGGCGCTGTCACTGGTGGTCGCGCTGCGGCGGCGCGCCCCGGAGAAGATGCTGCTGCTCGCGATCGGCACCGGCATCGCCCAGCTGATCACCGGCGTGGAGACCAACCCCGGCGACTTCGCCTTCCTGGTGATCATCTTCACTGTCGCCTCCCGGCACGTGCGCTGGGCCTCGCGGCTGGCCCTGGTCGGCGGCCTGCTGGCACCGCTCATCGCCACGCTGCGCTGGCCGCCCGAGCAGTCCGCCCCGCAGACCGTGCTCGGCTGGCTGTTCCTCACCGTGCCCTTCGCCCTGGCCTGGGTGATGGGCGACTCGCTGCGCACCCGCCGGGCGTACTACGAGCAGCTGGAGGAGCGCGCCGCCCGGCTCGAGAAGGAACGCGAGGCCCAGGCGAAGGTCGCGGTGGCCGCCGAACGGGCCCGCATCGCGCGCGAGCTGCACGACGTCGTGGCGCACAACGTGTCGGTGATGGTGGTCCAGGCGGACGGCGCCGCGTACGTGCTGGACAGCGCGCCGGAGCAGTCGCGCCAGGCGCTGCAGACCATCTCCGGCACCGGGCGGCAGGCGCTCGCCGAGATGCGCCGTCTGCTGGGCGTGCTGCGCACCGGCGACGGCGAGCAGCGCCGCGACGGCGACGAGTACGTGCCGCAGCCGGGTGTGGAACAGCTCGCCGAACTCGTCGACCAGGTGCGCGGCACCGGGGTGACGGTCAAGTTCGCCATCGAGGGGACGCCCCGCCCTCTGCCCAGCGGCGTCGAACTGACGGCGTACCGCATCGTCCAGGAGGCGCTGACCAACACCCGCAAGCACGGCGGCCCGCACGTGGGCGCGAACGTGCGGCTGACGTACGGCGACGGCGAGCTGGAGCTGCTGGCCGAGGACGACGGGCGGGGCGCGCAGCCCGAACTGTACGAGGACGGCGGCGCGGACGGGCTCGGGCAGGGCCTCATCGGCATGCGGGAACGCGTCGGCATGGTCGGCGGCCGCCTCCAGGCGGGGCCGCGACCGGGCGGCGGCTTCCGGATCAGCGCCGTCCTGCCGCTCAGGGGCGGAACGCAGTGAGACCGCGCCCGGCCGCCGGGCTCCGAGGGGGAACCGTGGGAAAGGGAACGCGATGACCACGACCATCCGCGTGATGCTGGTCGACGACCAGGCACTGCTGCGCACCGGCTTCCGCATGGTGCTGGCCGCCCAGCCCGACATGGAGGTGGTCGCCGAGGCGGGCGACGGGGCGGAGGCGCTCGACGTGCTGCGCTCCCGTGCGGTCGACGTCGTGCTCATGGACGTGCGGATGCCCCACCTCGACGGCGTCGAGGCCACCCGGCGGATCTGTGGCGGCGAGGGCGGGCCGGGCGCGCCGAAGGTGCTCATCCTCACCACCTTCGACCTGGACGAGTACGCGTTCAGCGCGCTCAAGGCGGGGGCCGGCGGGTTCATGCTCAAGGACGTGCCCCCGGACGAGCTGCTGTCCGCGATCCGCTCCGTGCACAGCGGCGACGCGGTCGTCGCGCCCAGCACGACCCGGCGGCTGATCGACCGCTTCTCCACCGTGCTGCCCTCGGCGGTGGAACAGCCCGTCGCCCGCGAGCTGGAACGGCTGACCGACCGGGAACGCGAGGTGCTGGTGCTCATCGCCCAGGGCCTGTCGAACGGGGAGATCGCGGCGCGGCTGGTGCTGTCCGAAGCGACGGTGAAGACGCACGTGGGGCGCATCCTGGGGAAGCTGGGCCTGCGGGACCGGGTGCAGGCGGTCGTCCTCGCGTACGAGACGGGCCTGGTCCGCGCCGGCGACGGGTCCCGCTGACGCCCGGCGGCCGGTCGGCGCGGGCGGCGGACGGCGGCCCGCGGCCCGGCCCGGCCCGGCCCGTCAGGGGAGGGCGCTGCGGAGCTCGGTGATGTCCAGGGCGGCGGCGTCGTCGGCGAGGTCGACGACCTTGCCCGCCGCGGGGTGCGTCCGGCGGGAGCGGGGGGCGGGTTCGGGCTCCGCGTCCTCCGCGGTTCCGGGAGAACCGGCGTCCCGGCGCGGCGCCGGGCCCGACGCATGCGGGGCGCCGGCGGGCTTCGCCCTGGCGGCCCCGAAGAAGTCGAAGCCGCCGCCGGGACGGCGGGGTGCGGGCGCCGGACGCACCGCGGGAGGCGGCACCGGCGCGGCGGCAGTGGCCGGGGATGCCGGCGTCGGCGGCCCGTCCGCCTCGCCGCCCTCGACGGCCCGGAGCCTCCGCTGCCGCTCCGCGCTGCGCCGCAGATGCCGCAGCGCCTCGCTCGCCTGAAGATAGGTCAGCGGTGTCGGGGCTCCCGACGCGCTGCGGTGGTCCGCCGCGCCGGAGGTGAGCGCCGCGCGCACGGGCGCCGCGGCCTCCAGCTCCAGCAGGCGGCGGCCCTCGAGGGCGCTGGCCCGCTCGGTCTCGGCGTTGGCGTACCGCCGCAGCAGCGCGGCGTGCTCGTTGCGGAGGCGGCCCAGCTCCGCCCGCCTGGCGGTGAGTTTCCGCTCCACCGCGGCACGCAGCTCGCGCGCCTCCTCGAGTTCCGCCTCGTGCTCGGCCTCCTGCTCCTCCGCGCGCCACTCCATGCTCGCGCGGCGCGCGTCGAGTTCGGAGACGCGACGGCCCGCCCGGCGGTCCCAGCGGCGGGTGAGGACGGCGCCGGTCACGGCCGCGAGTGCGGCAGCGGCGGCCAGACCGCGCAGCACCACGGTGTCGGTGTCGCCGAGTCCGGCGGGGCCGACCAGCCAGGCGCCGCCCGCACACGCCAGAGCAGCCGCCGCGACCGCCGCCGGTGGGAGGAGGCGGTGCAGTGGCTGCTCATGGCGATGACGTCCACGTGGCATGGCCTGAAATTTACCGTGTGTGCCCCGCTGTGCGACACCTCACGAAGGCATTGTTATCGGCCGGTCATCGGTCCGGCGGACGGGCGTCCCGTGCGGCCCCGGCGTTCAGCCGTTCAGCAGGCCCTCGTCCTCCAGGTAGCTGCGGGCGACGTCCTCCGGCTTGCGGCGGTCGGCGTCGACCTGGCGGTTGAGGCCGACCAGGTCCTGCGTGGTGAGCGCCGCGGTGACGCCGTCGAGGGCCTCGGCGACCTTCTTCCCGCCCGCGTCCTTCGCGTTGACCACGGGGAGCACGTTGTCGGCGTTCTGGAGGCCCTCGTCGTCCTTCAGCAGCACCAGCCCGAAGTCCTCCAGGGTGGCGTCGGTGGTGGTGGTGAGCACCATGTCGTTGGTGCCGTTCTTCACCGACTGCTTGGCCTGGGTGGTGCCGACGCCCTTGGGGTCGACCTCGGCGACGTCGATGCCGTAGGTCTTCTCCAGGCCGGGCTGGCAGAAGGGGCGTTCCACGCACTCGTCGCCCGCGGCGAGGCGCACCTCGACGCCGGCCTCGCCGAGGTCGGAGAGGGTCTCCAGATCGTGCTTCGCCGCGAACTCCTTCGTGACGGCGAAGGCGTTCTGGTCGACGGCCTCGCCCGCGTCGAGCACCTTCAGGCCCCGCTTCCCGGCGAGCTTCTCCAGGGCGGCGACGGTCGTCTCCACGTCGCTGGAGGCCACCGGGTTCTCCGCCGGGGCGTCGGCGCCGTTGACCTGGGCGTTGAGGAACTCGGCGAGCGTGGCGGCGTATTCCGGCACCACGTCGATCTGGCCCTTCTCCAGGGCCGGTTCGTACAGCTCGCGGTTGGCGACCGTCTTGATGGTCGTGTCGAAGCCCGCGTCCTCCAGCGCCAGGGCGTAGAGGTTCGCGAGGACCTTGGACTCGGTGAACCCGGCCGAGCCGATCACCAGCGACTTCCCGCCGCCCCCGTCGGAGGCGCCGCCCTGCTCCTCCAGGCTCTCGCCGCCGCCGCAGGCGGTCAGGCCGGCGGCCAGCAGCGCCACCGTCCCGGCGGCCGCCGCGGCGCGCACGCCGCGGCGTGCGCGGGTCCCTCTGGTCGTCCCGATCACGTTCTTCACCGTCCATCTGTTCGATATGAGCGAGGCGTCAGCATGCCACGGAAGGCTGTCAGACGGGCGCCTTCAGCGACTCGCGCTCCGGTGCGGCACCCGTACGGTCGTGACCGTCCTCGTCGGCCGGTTCCCCGCTGCGGCCGTTCGTACGCCTGGCGCCGCGACGTCCGCGCATCGGGTCCAGGACGCGGCCGAGGGCGATCATCGCCAACTCGACCAGGAGCGCCAGCACCGCGACCAGGACCGCGCCGGCCACCACCTGGGCGGTGTCGTAGGTGTTGAAGCCGGCGGTGATGATGCGGCCCAGGCCGCCGCCGCCGACCATCGCGGCGAGCGTCGCGGTGGCGACCACCTGCACGGCGGCCGACCGGACGCCGGTCATCAGCAGCGGGTACGCCAGCGGCAGTTCGACGCGGAACAGCAGCTGTCCACCGGACATGCCCATCCCGCGGGCCGCCTCCACGACCTCCCGGTCGGCCTCGCGCATGCCCACGTAGGCGTTGGTGAGCAGCGGCGGGATCGCGAAGAGCACGAGCGCGACGATCGTCGGCAGGTCGCCGCCGCCGACGGTGGCGAGCGGGGTGAGCATCAGCAGCACGAGCACCGCGAAGGTGGGGACGGCGCGGCCGACGTTGGACAGGTTGATCGCCAGCGGCCCGCCGCGCCCGAGGTGGCCGAGCCACACGGCCGTGGGCAGCGCCACGGCCGCGGCGATGCCGAGGCAGACCGCGGTCAGGTAGAGGTGCTCGCCGAGCAGGGCCAGCGCACCGCCGTCGCCGGTCCAGTTGCCGGCTGTCGTCAGCCAGGTCCAGGCTCCCTGGAACACGCCCATGGTTCAGCCCTTCCCCGTAGCGGCCCGGTGCCGGGTCCACGGCGTCAGCGCACGCTGGAGCCGGAGCAGCAGCAGGTCGGCGAGCACGGCGAGCACCACGCAGAGCACGGACGCGGTGAGCACCTGTGCCTTGAAGACGGTCTGGAGCCCGCTGTAGATGAGGTTGCCGAGGCCGCCGTAGTCGACGATGGCGCCGACCGTGGTCAGCGAGACGGCGGAGACCGTCGCGATCCGTACGCCCGCCATGAGGGCGGGGACGACGAGTGGGAGCTCCACCTCGAACAGCATCCGTCCCGGGCCGTACCCCATGCCGCGTGCCGCCTCCCGGGCCTCGGCGGGCACGCCGTCGAGGCCGGCCAGGATGTTGCGCACGAGGATGGTGAGCGAGTACAGCACCAGCCCGGTCACCACGACCGAGACGGAGAGGCCGAAGACGGGCAGCAGCAGCGCGAACATCGCCAGCGACGGGATGGTGTAGAGCACCGTCGTCAGTCCCAGGACGGGTTCCCGGGCGGCCCGCCAGCGGCGGGCGGCGAGTGCCAGGGGGAAGGCGACCAGCACGGCCAGCACGACCGAGACGGCCGCGATGCCGATGTGCTGGACCGTCGCGTCGGCGAGTTCTCCGCTGCGGGAGCGCAGGTACTCGGCGCATATCCAGTCGTTGTCTCTGAGGCAGTCCCTCGAGGCCACCAGGGCTCCCATCCCGCTTTCGCCGGTTCGCGCGCTTTCCGGTCTGTGGGCGGACGTACCCGGACACGCCTCACGATCACCTGTCAGTATGACGAGTGTGATTCGTTTCGAGAGCGTCGGCAAGCGATACCCCGACGGCACGGTCGCCGTGGACGACCTGACCTTCGAGGTGGCCGAGGGCGAGATGGTGACGCTCGTCGGCCCGTCCGGCTGCGGCAAGACCACCACCATGAAGATGGTGAACCGCCTGATCGAGCCGACCTCCGGCCGCATCCTGGTCGACGGCGAGGACATCGCCCGGGTCGACCCGGTGGAGTTGCGGCGGCGCATCGGCTACGTCATCCAGCAGGTCGGGCTCTTCCCGCACCGCAGCGTGCTGGACAACACCGCCACCGTGCCGCACCTGCTGGGCGTGAAGAAGGCGCAGGCGCGGAAGCGGGCGGCGGAGTTGCTCGACCTCGTCGGACTCGACCCCTCGGTCTTCGGCGACCGCTACCCCGACCAGCTCTCCGGCGGGCAGCGGCAACGGGTCGGCGTCGCGCGGGCGCTGGCCGCCGACCCGCCCGTTCTGCTGATGGACGAACCGTTCGGCGCGGTCGACCCCGTCGTGCGCGAACACCTCCAGAACGAGTTCCTCAAGCTGCAGGCGCAGGTGCGCAAGACGGTGCTCTTCGTCACCCACGACATCGAGGAGGCCGTCCGGCTCGGCGACCGGATGGCCGTCTACGGCGAGGGGCGCATCGAACAACTCGACCCTCCCGCGAAGGTGCTGGGCGCCCCGGCGACGCCTTACGTGGCGGACTTCGTCGGCGCGGACCGCGGCCTGAAGCGACTGTCGGTGACACCGATCGAGCCCGGCGATCTGGTGCAGCCACCCGTCGTACGCAGGAACGACGCGGTGTCGGACGCCGCCCACCGGATGCGCGCCGACGCGGCGCGGTGGGCCGTCGTCCTCGACGACGACGGCAGCCTGCACGGGTGGATCGACGCCGACGACGTCTCCGCCTCCGGCGACGGGACCGTCCGCGACCACGCCCGCCGGATGAAGGCGTGGCTGCCGCTCGGGGCCTCCCTCAAGCAGGCGTTCAGCACGATGCTCCAGTACGACGCCGGCTGGGTCGCCGTGCTCGACGGCGACGGCTCCCGCTTCGCGGGCGTCCTCACCCCGGCCCGGCTGCACGAGGCGCTGCGCCGGTCCGTCGACGCCGACGAGCGCGACGTCCCCCGCGAGGACGTCGACCTGCACTCCATCACCGGCGCGTAGCCGCACCCCGCTCTCGCGGGCAGGGCGCGGGCAGCGCGCAGGCACGACCCCGGCACGACGCGGGCGCCCGTACGCGCGACGGGGCGGGCGGGCGGGCGCGGCGCTACGCGGCGGCGGGAGCCTGGGGGTCGTCGTTGTCGTCGTCCGGGAGGCGGCAGACGCGCTGGAGGAGGAAGGCCGTCGCGACGACGGCGACGGCCGCGGCGACGGACAGGCCCGCGTAGAGCGTGTCGGCGCGCCGCGCCGGGCCCTCGATGTCGCTGAGCAGCAGGAAGACGCCGGTCCCCCCGTAGAGGCCGGCGACGAGCGCCGCCACGAGCGCGCTGGCCTGGCCGAAGACGACGGCGCGGGCGGCCATCATCGGGTCGACGCCCTTCGCACCGGGCTGCCGTTCGCGCTGCGCCTTCAGCCGGGCGCGCAGGCCGAGCGCGGTCGCGAGGAGCACGGTCGCGATGACGGCCAGCACGACGGGCGCGGCGACCGGGACGCTCGGCAGCGCGCCCCAGCGGTCGAGCAGTCCGGCCAGCGCCCAGCCGAGGACGGCGGCGACCGCGAAGACGCCCGCCAGAACCCTGATTCGCAGTTCTCTCACGCGGACACCAACGCTCAGTCGGGCAGGCTCAGTTCCAGGTCGTTGCGCGCGGAGACGCCTTCGCGCCCCACGGCCGTCAGCAGGTCGGCGACCTGGCCGCGGCCGGGCACCTCGGCCTCCGCGTCGACATCGTGCCACGGCGCGAGGACGAAGGCCCGTTCGTGCACGCGCGGGTGCGGCAGGGTGAGCAGCGGGTCGTCGGAGATCACGTCCTGGTAGGACACGATGTCGACGTCGATGGTGCGCGGCCCCCAGCGCTCGTCGCGCACCCGCTCCAGCGCCTCCTCGATGGCGTGGCCGCGTTCGAGCAGCGAGCCGGGCGGCAGCGTGGTGCGGACGAGGACGACCGCGTTGAAGTACGCCGGCTGGCTCGCGGGGTCGACGCCCCACGGCTCGGTCTCGTAGACCGGGGAGACCGCCTTCACCTTGAGGCCGGGGGTGTCGGCGAGCGCGTCGACGGCGCTCTGCAGCGTCTCCAGGCGGTTGCCGAGGTTGCTGCCGAGGGCGATCACGGCGTGCTTGGGGTTGCTGAGGGTGATGTCGGCCGCATCCACCTGGCGCACGACGGAGGCGGGCACCGGCTGTACGGTCGGGTCACTGTTCGGCGTCATGCGCGGCTCCGCTGGATGGTGATGGTCACGTCGTCGAAGGGCACGGTGACGGGGGCCTCGGGCTTGTGCACCACGACCCGCACCTCGGCGACGGCCTCGTGCGCGAGGCAGACGTCGGCGATGCGCTGGGCGAGCGTCTCGATCAGGTCGACCGGCTCGCCCGACACGACGGCCACGACCTCCTCGGCCACCACGCCGTAGTGCACGGTCCGGGCCAGGTCGTCGCCGGTCGCGGCGGCGCGGGTGTCCACGCCCATGTCGACGTCCACGACGAAGGTCTGTCCCTCTTCCCGTTCCCGCGGAAGCACGCCGTGATGCCCGCGGGCACGCAGGCCGTGCAGCGCCACTCGGTCCATCGCGTCTCTCCTTCCTCCGGGTCCGGTGCGGTCCTGGCCGCCCGTTTCGTGACGGGCGCGTGCGTGCCGGTACACGTCGCGCGCCGGTACACACCGGTGCGGGCCGGTACGGGTCGGTGCATGTCGGTACGTGTCCGGACGGACACGCGGCGCGCCGGGGCGCGCCGCGGGTCGAATCTACCCGCGGGCTCCGCCGGCGCCCGTGCGCGGGGCCGGTCGAAGCTCCGCGCCGTGGTGCGCGGGACCTACCCGGCAGCGTGGCGGCACAGTCTCACACGCCCCTCGGTGGGCACGAAGGAGTGGTCCGCGGGCCTCGCGCTGACGTGCGGCCCCGGCCGCGACGGGTAGGACGCCGCGACGGTACGACGGCCTAGTCTTGGGGCCATGAGAGCGTTGCGTGGCCGGGTCGCCGGTCTGCCGGAGTGGGACCGCTGTGCGGTGATGGGCGTGGTGAACGTCACGCCGGACTCCTTCTCGGACGGCGGCCGGTGGTTCGATCACGAGGTGGCGGTCAAGCACGGGCTGGACCTCGTCGCCCGGGGCGCGGACCTGGTGGACGTCGGCGGGGAGTCGACCCGGCCGGGGGCCACACGGGTGGACGAGGCGGAGGAGTTGCGCCGGGTGCTGCCGGTGGTGCGTGACCTCACCGCGGCGGGGGTGCTGGTCAGCGTCGACACCATGCGCGCCTCGGTCGCCGAACGGGCGCTGGCGGCGGGTGCGTCGCTGGTCAACGACGTCAGCGGCGGCCGGGCCGACCCGGCGATGGTGCCGGTGGTGGCCGCGGCGGGTGCCCCGTTCGTGGTGATGCACTGGCGCGGCCGGTCCGTCGACATGAACGACCGGGCGGTGTACGGCGACGTGGTCGCCGAGGTGATCGACGAACTGCGCACGGCCGTGGACGGCGCGGTCGCGGGCGGCATCGCGGCGGAACGGATCGTCGTCGACCCGGGCCTGGGCTTCGCCAAGAACGCCGGTCACGACCTGGCGCTGGTGGCCGCGCTGGGGCGGTTCCGCGCGGAACTGGGGCTGCCCCTGCTGGTGGCCGCCTCGCGCAAACGCTTCCTCGGCCGGGTGCTGGCGGGCGAGGGGGACGCGGCGCCGCCGCCCGCCCGGGAACGGGACGCCGCCACGGCCGCCGTGACCGCGCTCGCCGCCCGGGAGGGTGCCTGGGCGGTGCGGGTGCACGAGGTGCGGGCGAGCGCCGACGCCGTGCGCGTCGCCCGGGCCGTCGAGGGAGCCGCGTGAGCCGCGCCCGCACGGACATCGAGGCCGTCGAGGAGGCCAACACCGCGCTGTACGAGGCGGTCGAGCGCGGTGATCTGGAGACGCTCGGCGGGTTGTGGCTGGACGCGGAGGTCAGCGTCGTGCACCCCGGCTGGCCGGTGCTCACCGGCCGTGGCGAGGTGATGCGCAGCTATGCGCTGATCATGGCGAACACGGAGTACATCCAGTTCTTCCTGACGAACGTGGAGATCTCCGTCATCGGCGACACCGCGGTGGTCAGCTGCACGGAGAACATCCTCAGCGGCGGTCAGGCCGAGGAGGACGGGGACCTCGGCCCGCTGGTCGGCGGACTGGTGGTGGCCACCAACGTCTTCCGCCGCGTCGAGGACGGGAGCTGGAAGCTGTGGTCGCACCACGGTTCGCCGGTCCTGGTCGAGGGCGAGGACGACGACGGCAGCGAGGAACTCGGCGCCTGACGGGCCCCGTTCGGACCCGCCGGACGCCCGTCCGGTCATGCGGGCACCCGAAACGGACCAGAACGGTCACGAACCACCCTCGCCCGTCGGGTTGTTCACCTACCGGGCACCTCTTATTGACGTGAACTCTTCTATATTGGTCCTCTATTGATCACGGTCACGCTGTCCGGACCTGACCAGTCCCGAGGACCAGAAGAGATGACGACCGAAAACGCCCCCCGGCGGAACAGTCCGTCCGCGGCTGCCGGCGCGGCGACGGGGACCGCGCTCGCCCTGCTGATCGCGGTGACGGTGACCTCGCCCGCCTGCCTGCTCGCGGTGTACCTGGCTCCGACGTCGCTACGCCCCGAGATCGCCTGGACGTCCGGCGCCGTCGCGCTGCTGCTGTGCGTCTGCGTCGCCGTGGCCGCGTACCAGCGGCTGACCGCCCGCCGCCTGCGCGGCGAGCTGGCCGCACGGGACGCCGACGCCGCCGAACACCGCGCCGCCACCGACCGTTTCGCCGACATGACCGTGCCCGAGGTGGTGCGCCGGCTGCGCGAGGGCGCCTCCGCGGAGACCGCGCTCGCCGCGGCCGGACGCGTCGAGGACGACGCGCAGCGCCGCGTGCTGGGCACGCTGGCCACCGAGGTGCACCGCGGCGAGAGCCGCCGGGCCGCTGCGATGGCCGCCTGCGCCAACGCGGCAGGCCGCGTCCAGGCGCTGACCACGTCCATGGCCGCCGACCTGCGGGAGATGGAACACCGGCACTCCGACCCGGACGTGCTCGGCGACCTGCTGCACTTGGACCACCGCACCGCGCAGACCGGGCGGCTGGCGGACAGCATCGCCGTGCTCACCGGCGCCCGTTCGGGACGCCGCTGGGCCAAGCCCATCCGGATGGAGAGCATCCTGCGCGGCGCGATGGGCCGTATCCAGGGCTACCAGCGGGTGCGGCTGCACTCGACGTCCACCGTCGCGGTCGCCGGACACGCGGCGGAGGGCGTCATGCACGCCCTCGCCGAACTCATGGACAACGCGGCGAACTTCTCCCCGCCCACGGCCGAGGTCCACGTGTACGTGGAGCAGGTGTCGGCCGGGGTCGTGGTGACCGTCGAGGACGGCGGCCTGGTGATGGGCGAGGTCGCGCTGCGCCGCGCCCAGGAGGCGGTGGAGCCGCGTTCGGCGCGCGACCTGAGCGCCCTGCCCGGGACCCGTCTCGGCCTCTCCGTCGTCGGACGCCTGGCGCACAAGCACGGTCTGTCCGTCTCCTTCCGCCCCTCCGCCCACGGCGGTACGGGCGTGCTGCTGCGCATTCCGCAGGAGCTGGTCACCGAGAGCACGCCGTCGTCCGGCGAGACCCACGGCCGCGGACTCCCCCACCCCGCCGCCCGGCAGGGCGGCGGGACCGGCGACGTTCCGCCCGCCCCCGACCGCGCCCGCACGGAGGCCGGCGCCGGCACGGCAGCCCCCGCAGCCGCCGGGGCGGGCGCGGGAGCGTCCGCGGGCGCAGGCCTCACCGCGGGCCCCGGCGCTGCTCCGGAGCCCGCCGCGGACGACGCCACCATGGTGATCCCCCGCTACCCCGGGACCCCGGACCACGCCGGCCGCCAGGCGGACACCGCCGAGGCGCCGGAGGGCCGGGAGCACCGGCGCGTGGCCGACGAGGCTCCCGGCGACGAGACGGTGCAGTACGGCGAGAGCGGGCTGCCCCGGCGCCGGCGCGGCCGTACGCTCGCCGCGGCACGGCGGGCGGCCGAGACCGCCGCCGCCGAACGCCCGCGCCGCCCGCGCACCGCGGCCGACGCCGGTTCCCGGCTCGGCGCCTTCCGGCGGGCCGTGCGCGGCGACACCCCCGCGGCGGGCACGGACACCGCTCCGGCCGTGCGCGGCGACGCTTCCGCCGGCCGCGGCGACGCTCCGGCGCCCGCCACCACGGGCCCCGGCGCACCGCCCGGCAACGGCCCGGCGACCACCGAGGCGGCCACCGAAGCCGCCGCCTCGCCCACCTTTTCCGATTCGCGCGCGGAGGAACGCCCGGAATGATGACCGACGGCAAGCTGGACTGGTTGCTGGAGAACCTGCTGGAGCGGACGCCCGGAGCGCGCCACGGGCTCGTGCTGTCCCGCGACGGACTGAAGCTGTGCCGCTCGCCGGAGCTGTCCGTGGACCAGGCGGACCAGCTCGCGGCCATCGCCGCGGGCATCCAGAGCCTGTCGCACGGCGCCTCCGTGGAGTTCGGCGACGGCACGGGCGGCGTTCGGCAGGCGATGACGGAGTTCTACGGCGGCATCCTGTTCGTCGTGGAGGCGGGCGAGGGCGCGCACCTGGCGGTCGTGGCGGGTGAGGACGCGGACGTCGGCCTGGTCGGGCACAACATGAACGAGCTCGTCGAGCAGATCGGCGAGCACCTCAGTGCCCCGCCCCGCGAGAGCGGCGACGGGGACGGCGCCCGGGGCGACCGCACGGACCGCGGCGCCGCCTGATGCGCCCGGGACGGGACGACGATCCGGACCGGCTGTACACCGTCACCGGTGGCCGCAGCCGGTCGGACGCTTCGGACACTCTCACCTTCGACCTGGTGACCCTGGTCGTCGCCGAGTGCGACCCCACCCCGGCGATGCAGTCCGAGCACGCCGCGATCCTGCGGATCTGCCGCCACCCGACGGCGGTGGTGGAGGTGGCGGCGGACCTCGGCCTCCCGGTGGGCATCGTCCGCATCCTGCTCGGCGACCTGCTGGCCGCCGGCCGGATCACGGCCCGCCACCCCCGTACGGCCGCCGCGGCGACGGACCGCATGCCCGACCCCGAACTTCTGAAGCAGGTGCTCGTTGGCCTCCGCAACCTCTGACCCGACCTCCCGCTTCCCCGGTGCGTCACCGCAGGGGGGCGCCTCGGACCGCGGTGTCCCGCCGGAGCTCCCCGAGGTGCCGGCGCGGTCCTGGCGCCCGCCGCTGCGCGACAGTGCGGAGAACGGTCTCAAGATCGTGATCGTGGGCGGCTTCGGAGTCGGCAAGACGACCATGGTCCGCTCGGTCAGCGACATCCGTCCGCTGAACACCGAGGAGACGATGACGCGTGCCGGCGAGGGGGTCGACGACCCGAGCGCGGTGGCCGGGAAGACCACCACGACGATCGCGTTCGACTTCGGCCGGATCGGCATCGACGAGCAGACCGTGCTGTACCTGTTCGGCGCTCCCGGACAGGAACGTTTCTGGTTCCTGTGGGACCGGCTGTTCTCGGGCACGCTCGGCGCGGTCGTGCTGGTCGACACGCGGCGGCTCGCGGACTCCTGGTACTCCATCGACAGGCTGGAGCACCACGGCACCCCCTTCATCGTGGCGCACAACGACTTCGGGGGCCCGCACCACACGCACGACCAGATCCGCGAGGCGCTGGACCTCTCCCCGGACGTACCGCTGATCGACTGCGACGCCCGCTCCCGCGAGTCCAGCAAGGACGTGCTGCTCACCCTGGTGAACCACCTGCACGCCCTGGCGACCGCGCACTACGCGCAGAACGGCGCCGAGGAGGAGATCGCCCGATGAACGGCCCGACCGTACCCACGCAGGCCCAGGGGCAGGCGCAGGCTGCGGGCTGCCCGGTGCCGCTGGGCGGCGAACGCTTCCTGGCCGGACCGGCGCGGTTCTACCGCGAACTGCGGCGCGATCACGGCCCGGTGGCGCCGATCGAGCTGCCCGGCGGTGTTCCCGCCTGGCTGGTGCTCGGCTACCGCGAGCTGCACCAGGTCACCTCCGACCCGGTGCTGTTCAGCCGCGACTCCGCGCTGTGGAACATGTGGGACCGCATCCCGGAGAACTGGCCGATGCTGCCCATGGTCGGCAAGCAGCCGTCCATCCTCTACACCGTCGGCGAGCGGCACCGGCGGCGCTCGGCCGTGCTCGGCGACGCCCTCGCCGACGTGGACCCGTTCGAGCTGCGCGACCACGTGGAGCGTTTCGCCGACGACCTCATCGACACCTTCTGCGGCAGGGGCGGCGCCGACCTGGCCGCCGACTACGCCAAGATGCTGCCCGCCCTGGTCCTCGCCCGCCTCTACGGCTTCCCGGACGCGGACGGCAAGGACCTGGCGCACGCGGTGAACGCCCTGGTCAACGGCGGCGCCGACGCCATCGCGGGCGCCCGGCACGCCACCGGGGCGATGCAGTGGCTCCTGGAGTCGCGCCGCGCGGTGCCCGATGCGGCGGGGCCGCCCGCGGACGTCGCGGGGCGGATGCTGGCACACCCGAACGCCGGAGAGTTCACGCTCGACGAGCTGGTGCAGGACATGCGGGTCATCATGACCGCCGGGCACCAGCCGACCGCCGACTGGATCGGCAACTCGCTGCGCCTGATGCTCACCGACGACCGGTTCGCCGCCTCGCTGACCGGCGGCCGGCACAGCGTCGCCGAGGCGATGAACGAGGTGCTGTGGGAGGACACCCCCACCCAGAACATCGCCGGCCGGTGGGCCACCCGCGACACCCGCCTGGCCGGCACCCGCATCCGGTCCGGCGACCTGCTGGTGCTCAGCTTCGCCGCCGCCAACGGCGACCCGCAGGTGCGGCCCGACCAGCACGCGCTGACCGGGGGCAACAACGCCTTCTTCTCCTTCGGCCACGGCGAGCACCGCTGCCCCTACCCGGCCCAGGAGATTGCGGAGACCATCGCCCGCAAGGGCATCGAGGTGCTGCTCGACCGGCTGCCCGACGTCGATCTCGCGGTCGCGGAGCACGACCTGGTGTGGCGGCCGTCGCCCTGGCTGCGGGGACTGGTCAGCCTGCCCGTCCACTTCACCCCGACGCACATCGCTGGAGGCTCACGGTGACCGGACCCGGACAGACGCCGCAGACGACGGCCACGGGGCAGAGCGCGGCGGTTGCCGCCGGGGGTTCCGGCGGCGGGGGCGCGGGCGGCCGTATCGCCATCGACCCGCTCGTGCGGGACCTGGCCGCCGAGACGGCGGCCCTGCGCGACGCCGGCCCGGTCGCCGCCGTGGAGCTGCCCGGCGGGGTGCCGGTGTGGGCGGTGACGCACCACGCCGAGGCCCGGCGCCTGCTCACCGATGCGCGGCTGGTGAAGAACATCGCGCACTGGGCGGCCTGGCAGCGCGGGGAGATCCCGAAGACCTGGCCGTTGATCGGACTGGCCGCACCCGGGCCGAGCATGCTGACCTTCGACGGCGCCGACCACCGGCGCCTGCGCACGCTGGTCGCGCAGGCGCTCACTCCGCGCCGGGTGGAGGAGCTGCGGCCGCGGATCGAGGAGATCACGGCAGGGCTGCTCGACCGTGCCCGAGACCGGGCCGACGCGGAGGGGCACGTCGACCTGAAGGAGTCCTTCGCGTACCGGCTGCCGATGGCCGTGATCAGCGACCTGATGGGCATCGACGCCGCCGACCACCCGCGGCTCCTGGAGCTGTACGACAGCTTCTTCTCCAGCCTCACCCGGCCGGAACTGGTGCAGCAGGTCATCGGCGAGCTGCGCACGTTCTACACCGGCGTGGTGCACCGCAAGCGGCAGGCCCCGGGCGACGACCTCACGAGTGCGCTGATCGCCGCGGGCGAGGACGGTGACCGGCTCAGCGAGGCGGAGATCGTCTCCACGCTGCAGGTGATGGTCACCGCCGGGCACGAGACCACCATCAGCCTCATCGTCAGCGCGGTGGTGGCGCTGCTCACGCACCCGGAGCAGCTGGCCATGGTGCGGGACGGCCGGGTCGGCTGGGACGAGGTCATCGAGGAGACGCTGCGCTGGTCGGCGCCCACCTCGCACGTGCTGATCCGGTTCGCCACCGAGGACGTGGCCGTCGGCGGCACGGTGATCCCGCAGGGCGACGCGGTGATCATGTCGTACGGGGCGATCGGGCACGACACGGAGCAGCACGGGGAGGACGCCGACCGCTTCGACGTCACGCGCTCCCCGAACCGGCACCTGTCGTTCGGGCACGGGCCGCACGTGTGCCCCGGGGCGGGGCTGTCGCGGCTGGAGGCACGGATCGCGCTGCCCGCGCTGTTCGCGCGGTTCCCCGGGCTGGAGCTGGCCGTGCCGGCGACGGAGCTGCGGAACAAGCCGACGGTGACGCAGAATGAGCTGTACGCCCTGCCGGTGCGGCTGGGGGTCTGAGCCGGCGGAGGGCCGGCCTCAGCGGGCCATGATGAGGCTCATGGCCTCGGAGCGGGTGGCGGGGTCGCGGAGCTGGCCGCGAACGGCGGAGGTGAGGGTCTTCGCGCCGGGCTTGCGCACCCCGCGCATGGTCATGCACATGTGCTCGCACTCGATCACGACGATGACGCCGCGCGGTTCGAGGATCTCCATCAGGGAGTCGGCGACCTGGGTGGTGAGCCGCTCCTGCACCTGGGGGCGGCGGGCGTAGACGTCGACCAGGCGGGCCAGCTTGGACAGGCCGGTGATCTTGCCGCTGGCGGACGGGATGTAGCCGACGTGGGCGAAGCCCACGAAGGGGACCAGGTGATGCTCGCAGGAGCTGAGCACCTCGATGTCCTTGACCAGCACCATCTCGTCGTGGCCGAGGTCGAAGGTGGTGGTCAGGACGTCCTCGGGCTCCTGCCAGAGACCGGCGAATATCTCGCGGTACGCACGTGCGACCCGGGCCGGGGTCTCCCGCAGGCCCTCCCGGTCGGGGTCCTCGCCGACGGCGATGAGGAGCTCCCGGATGGCGTCCTGGGCCCGCTTCTCGTCGAACTTTCCGATGGTGCCCTCGCCGTCCAGCGTCACCGGATCGGTCATGTGTGCCTCGTTTCTCGTGCCAGTGCAGCAGAAAGCCGCGCCCCCTGCAGGGTAGAACCCTGGGGGCGCGGCTCCGCATTCCGGGCGGGTCAGGACTCCTTGCGGGGGTCCTCCAGGAGCTCGACGGAGTCGGTCGGGCCGATCTCCTTGCCCTTCTCCAGCACCGGGTGCTCGCCGTTGGCGGACACGGCGGCCGGCACGGAGACCGGGGGCCGGGTCGACGGCGTGCGGCGGGTGGAGCCGGTCCACGCCGGGCGGGCCGGGCGCTTCACGATGGGGGCGAAGACCTCGGCGATCTCCTCCTTGTTGAGCGTCTCCTTCTCCAGCAGCGCCAGCACGAGGTTGTCCAGGACGTCCCGGTTCTCGACCAGGATCTCCCAGGCCTCGTTGTGCGCCGTCTCGATCAGCTTCTTGACCTCCTCGTCCACCAGCCCGGCGACCTCCTCGGAGTAGTCGCGCTGGTGGGCCATCTCCTTGCCCAGGAAGGGCTCGGAGTTGTCGGAGCCGAACTTGATCGCGCCGAGCCGCTCGGTCATGCCGTACTGCGTGACCATCGCGCGGGCGGTCGCGGTCGCCTTCTCGATGTCGTTGGCCGCGCCCGTGGTCGGGTCGTGGAAGACGAGTTCCTCGGCCGCGCGCCCGCCCAGCATGTACGCCAGCTGGTCGAGCATCTCGTTGCGCGTGGTCGAGTACTTGTCCTCGTCCGGCAGGACCATGGTGTAGCCCAGGGCACGGCCTCTGGAGAGGATCGTGATCTTGTGGACGGGGTCGGAGTTCGGTGAGGCCGCCGCGACCAGGGCGTGTCCGCCCTCGTGGTACGCGGTGATCTTCTTCTCCTTGTCGCTCATGATCCGGGTCCGCTTCTGCGGTCCGGCCACGACGCGGTCGATCGCCTCGTCCAGGAAGTGGTTGTCGATCAGCTTCCGGTCGCTGCGGGCGGTGAGCAGCGCGGCCTCGTTGAGGACGTTGCTCAGGTCCGCACCGGTGAATCCGGGCGTACGGCGGGCCACGGCGCCGAGGTCGACGTCCGGGGCGACCGGCTTGCCCTTCTGGTGCACCTTGAGGATCTCCAGCCGGCCCTGCATGTCCGGGCGGTCCACCGCGACCTGGCGGTCGAAGCGGCCGGGGCGCAGCAGCGCCGGGTCCAGGATGTCCGGCCGGTTGGTGGCGGCGATCAGGATGACGCCGCCCTTGACGTCGAAGCCGTCCATCTCGACGAGCAGCTGGTTCAGCGTCTGCTCGCGCTCGTCGTGACCGCCGCCCATGCCGGCGCCGCGGTGGCGGCCGACGGCGTCGATCTCGTCGACGAAGACGATGGCCGGGGCGTTCTGCTTGGCCTGCTCGAACAGGTCGCGGACCCGGGAGGCGCCGACGCCGACGAACATCTCGACGAAGTCGGAACCGGAGATCGAGTAGAACGGGACGCCGGCCTCACCGGCCACGGCGCGCGCCAGCAGCGTCTTACCGGTACCGGGCGGGCCGTACAGCAGGACGCCCTTCGGGATCTTGGCGCCGACCGCCTGGAACTTGGCGGGCTCCTGGAGGAACTCCTTGATCTCCTGGAGCTCCTCACACGCCTCGTCCGCGCCCGCGACGTCCACGAAGGTCGTCTTGGGCGTGTCCTTGGTGATCAGCTTCGCCTTCGACTTCCCGAACTGCATCACCCGGGAGCCGCCGCCCTGCATCTGGTTCATCAGGAACAGGAAGACGACGATGATCAGCAGGAACGGCAGCACCGACAGCAGGAACCCGACGAACATGTTCTGCTCGGTCGGCGCGACGGTGTAGCCGTCCCGCAGGTCGCCGCTCTGGTACTGCGCCTGGAGCTGCTTCTGCAGGTCGACGCCCTGGTCGTCGATGTAGCTGGCCTTGACCTTGTTGGCGCCCTCGATCTTCTGGTCGCCCTTGAGGTCGATCTTGACGATCTGTTCGTCGCCGGTCGTGATCTCGGCCGAGGCGACCCGCTGGTCGCTGATGGCCTTGACGATCTGGCCCGTGTCCACCGTCTTGTAGCCGCCGGACGAGCTGACGAACTGCATCAACACGACTACGGCGAGGACGGCCAGCACGATCCACATGACCGGCCCGCGGAAGTATCTCTTCACGTCCATCCACACGGAGCGGCTCGCGCCCCGTCCCTCCTGCCACAGTGAGTTGAAATAGCCTGACGTTCGGACGGTACCTCAGCATCGACGCGAGGTGCCGCCGCGGACGGGCAACCGTATGCCCTCCCCTCACCAACGGTAGGGGACGGCCGTACGTTCCCGTACGGCCCCCGGACGGGTCAGCCGCCGTAGACGTGCGGGGCCAGAGTGCCGACGAACGGCAGGTTCCGGTACTTCTCCGCGTAGTCGAGACCGTAGCCGACGACGAACTCGTTGGGGATGTCGAAGCCGACCCACTTGACGTCGATCGCCACCTTGGCGGCGTCCGGCTTGCGCAGCAGGGTGCAGACCTCCAGCGAGGCCGGGCCGCGCGAACCCAGGTTCGACAGCAGCCAGGAGAGCGTCAGGCCGGAGTCGATGATGTCCTCGACGATCAGCACGTGCTTGTCCTGGATGTCGGTGTCCAGGTCCTTCAGGATGCGCACCACCCCGGAGGACTGCGTTCCGGCGCCGTAGGACGACACCGCCATCCAGTCCATGGTGGCAGGCGTGCGCACGGCTCGGGCCAGGTCGGCCATCACCATCACCGCGCCCTTGAGCACGCCGACCAGGAGCAGCTCCCTGCCCGCGTACTCGGCGTCGATCTGCTCGGCCAGGCCGGCCAGCTTCGCGTCGATCTCTTCCTTGGTGATGAGCACCTTCTTCAGGTCGGTGCCCATGTCCTTCTCGTCCACCCGGTAGCCGCTCTCGCTCGATGTCGGTACGCCGGCCGCCGTCCGCACCGCCACGCGCGGGCGCGCCCCGGCTCGGCTCAGCTCTGCCGGATGACCAGTCTGCCACCCTGCCTGCGTGCCTCGACCCGGCCCGGGAGATTGATGGCCCGCTGACCCCGCCAGGCCGTGATGAGCCGGTCCACCTCCTCGATGTGCCGGGCGAACAGCGACCCGGCCGGGGCACCGGCCGCGACGGCCGTACGGCGCAGCACCCGGCGGCGCACGGCGGGCGGCAGGGCGTACAGCCGGCCGACGTCCAGCTCGCCGGGAGCGCCGTCGTCGGCCCGGGAGGACCGTTCCGCCTCGTCGGTCCAGGCGTCGAGGGCGTCGGCGTCGTCGCGGGACAGGCGGGCCGTACGGGCCAGGGCCTCGACCACGCCGCGGCCCAGGGCCTTCTCCAGACTGGGCAGCGCCTCGTGCCGCACCCGGGAGCGGGTGAAGGCGGGGTCGGCGTTGTGCGGGTCGTCCCAGACCGGCAGGGACTGCTCCAGGCAGGCCTTGCGGGTGGTCTGCCGGTCCAGCGCCAGGAACGGCCGGCGGTAGCGGCCGCCGGGCCCGGAGACGGCGGCCATCCCGGAGAGCGAGCGGGTGCCGGAGCCGCGGGCGAGGCCGAGGAGGACGGTCTCGGCCTGGTCGTCGCGGGTGTGGCCGAGGAGGACGGCCGCGGCGCCGTGGCGTTCGGCGGCGGCGTCGAGCGCGGCGTACCGGGCGTCGCGGGCGGCGGCTTCGGGGCCGCCCTTGCGGCCGACGGTCACGGCCAGCGAGTCGACGGGGCCCAGCCCGAGGCAGGCGAGGCGGGAGACGACCTCGGCGGCGCGTCCGGCGGAGCCGGGCTGGAGACCGTGGTCGACGGTCACGGCGCCGGCCCGGAGGCCCAGGCGGGGCGCCTCGAAGGCGACGGCGGAGGCGAGCGCCATGGAGTCGGCGCCGCCGGAGCAGGCGACGAGAGCGAGCGGCGGCTCGGTCCCGCCGCCGCGGAGGTGCGGGCCGGCCGGGGCCGCCCGGCCCCGGGTCGCGTCCCGGAGGACGTCGTGGAGAACGCGGCGGACCGCCAGGCGTATTGCGGCGACCGCGGGATGGGGACCCATGTCCGATTCACTTCCTCGAGGGAGTCTGATCGCGCCGATGCGAGCCGATACGACACCCGCCCCGATCACGGTGCGTGTGTCGATGGTGACAGAGACGAGTTGCGTTCCCCGAGCATCGCACGCCGACCCCGCGCGGACGGTCCCTCGGACGGGTGATTACGTGGCGCGGGCGGCCCTGTCCGGCCGCCCCCGACGGCTCACTCGCCCTTACCGTGCACGCGCGCGACCCAGCCGGCCGGGTCGGCGATCTCCGCCTTGGTCGGCAGCGTGTTGGGCGACGTCCACACCTTGTTGAAGCCCTCCATGCCCACCTCGTCGACGACGGTGCGTACGAACCGCTCGCCCTCGCGGTACTGGCGCAGCTTCGCGTCCAGACCGAGCAGCTTGCGCAGCGCCTGGTCCAGCCGCCCGGCTCCGCTGGCCCGCCGCTTGGTGAACTTCTCCCGGATCTCCACCACCGACGGCACCACCTGCGGCCCGACGCCGTCCATCACGTAGTCGGCGTGGCCCTCCAGCAGCGACATCACGGCCGTCAGCCGGCCGAGGATCTCGCGCTGGGCCGGGGTCTGCACCAGCTCCACGAAGCTGCGGTCGCCGCTCTCCTCGCCCTCCTCGCCCTGCGGGCGGGCGCCGGTCAGCGACTGCACGGCGTCCCGCAGCCGCTCCAGCAGCGTGGACGCGTCCATGTCCGTCTCGGCGAGGAACGCCTGGATCTCGCCGCGCACGTGGTCCCGCAGCCACGGCACCGCGGAGAACTGCGTGCGGTGCGTCTCCTCGTGCAGGCACACCCACAGCCGGAAGTCGTGCGGCGCGACCTCCAGTTCCCGTTCCACGTGCACGATGTTCGGGGCGACGAGCAGCAGCCGGCCGCCGCCGTCCGCCGCGCCCGGCAGGTCGCGGGAGACCGGTGCGAACGTCTCGTACTGCCCGAGCACGCGGGAGGCGAGGAACGACAGCAGCATGCCCACCTCGACGCCGGTGACCTTGCCGCCGACGGCACCGAGCACCGCGCCGCCGGGACTGCCCGCGCGGCGCTCGCTCATCCTGCCCAGCAGCGGCGCCAGCAGCTCGCGGAAACCGGCCACGTTGGCCCGTACCCAGCTGGCCCGGTCCACGACGAGCACCGGGGCGTCCGCGTCGCCGTTCCCGGCCGGGCCGCCGTCCGGGGTGGGCGGATGCATGCGGGTGAAGCGGCGCACGTGCTCCTCGGAGGCGGTGGCGTGGCGGCGCAGCTCGGCGACGACCGCGCGGGCCTCCTCCCGGCTGATCTCCGGCCCGGGCCGCACGAGCCGGGTCGCGGTCGTGACCGCGAGGTTCCAGTCGACCATCTGCACACCACCGAGGCTCGTCATGCCTTCACGGTACGTGCCCGCCGCGCGGTGCGGCAGCCGACGGAGCAGAGTCCCTCCGGCGCGACGGGACCGCGACGGGACCGCGACGGGCCGAAGGGCCCGGGGACTCCGGCCGCAGGCGACCTACCTGCAGCCGCAGTTCGCGAGGGCGGAGGCCATGCGGTCCAGGGCCGCCTGCGCGCCGTAGCGGTCCTTCGTGCCCGTCGTCAGGAACGCGAAGGCCAGCAGCCGCCCGTCCGCGTCCACGACCGTGCCGGCCAGGGTGTTCACCCCGGTCAGCGTCCCCGTCTTCGCCCGGACGACGCCGGCGCCCCGCGCGCCCTCGTAGCGCCCGTGCAGCGTGCCCGTGAAGTGGGCCACGGGCAGGCCGGTGAGGGCGACGCGCAGCTCGGGCCGTCCGGGGTCGGCGGCGAGGGCGAGCAGCCCGGTGAGGAGTCCGGCGGTCACCTTGCCCGTGCGGTCGAGGCCGCTGCCGTCGGCGAAGCGGGCGCCGCGCACCGGCAGGTCCAGGTCCTTCAGCCGGGCGCGGACGGCCTGGCCCGCGCCGTCGAAGCTCGCCGGCTCGCCGACGGCGAGCGCGGTCTGCCGCGCCAGGGCCTCGGCGAGGTCGTTGTCGCTGTGGGTCAGGGTCCGCTCCACCAGCCGGGCGACGGTCGCGGACCGGTGCACGGCGATCCGTTCGGCGTCGTCCCCGGCGGTGACCTTCGAGGGCCGGCCGGAGACCGTGACGCCGTGGTCGTCGAGGCGCTGTGCGAACGTGCGCGCGGCCTCGGCCGCGGGGTCGGCGGCGCGGGGGGCGGGGCCGTGATCGCTGCCGTCGAGCCGCGCCTCGTTCAGCATCAGCGGACTGACCGGCGCCAGGTTGTCGTTGGGGCCGATGGGGTGCAGGCCGGGCCCGGAGTACAGCGAGACGTCGAAGCCCAGGCGGACGTCGGACGCGTCGTCTGCCCGCTTCAGCTCCCGTGCGACGTCGGCGGCGAGGGCGTCGAGGTCCTTCCCGGTGAGCGTCGGGTCGCCGCCGCCGACGAGCACGATGCGCCCCTCGCCGGTCCGGACGACGGGCGTCTCGATGCGGTGGCCGGGGCCGCGCGCGGAGAGCACCGCGACGGACGTGGCGATCTTGACGGTCGAGGCGGGCGTCACCGGTCGGGCCGCGCCCTCGCCGAAGAGCTGCTTGCCGGTGAGGGCGTCGACGACGGAGGCGGAGACGACCGGGCCGAGCGCCGGGTCGTCCAGCAGCGGCTCCAGGGTGTCGGCCAGCGCGGTCGGGGTGGGCGCGGGCGGCGGCGCGTCGTCGCCCGCCCCCTCGGCGCCGTCGGCGGGCGCGGCGCCGAGGGCCCGCAGCACCTCCGGTGCGCTCGGCGCGGGTTCGGGCAGGGCCGGGTCCTCGGCGGTGTGGTCCCTGCCACTGTCGTCCGGCCAGGTGCCCGCACGCGTCCGCTCGGCCGTACGCTGACCCGAGTCCCACGGTCCCGCCACGGCCACCGCCGTGAACGCGACCACGAGGCCGACCACGGCGGAGGTCACGGACAGCCGCCAGGTCTGCCGCTGGTGCGGCGGGGCGGTCCGCCACCGCCGCCGGAGCGCCGTCGGGGCACCCCGCACGCTGCGGCGCGCGGAGGCGGCGAGGGCCGCGGCACGTGCCCGGACCGTGTCGTCAGGCATCGGAAGACCAGCCCCTTTCGCGAGCACGAACCTGCGTGAGGGACACTTAATCACCAGAACATGTGTTGATCACGGAGGAGCCTCCCTTGGAGTTCGACGTCGTCATCGAGATCCCGAAGGGTTCGCGGAACAAGTACGAGGTGGACCACGAGACCGGTCGCATCCGGCTGGACCGTCACCTTTTCACCTCGACCGTGTACCCGGCCGACTACGGCTTCGTCGACCACACCCTCGGCGAGGACGGCGACCCGCTCGACGCGCTGGTGCTGCTCGACGAGCCCACCTTTCCGGGGTGTCTCATCAAGTGCCGCGCCATCGGCATGTTCCGCATGACGGACGAGGCGGGCGGCGACGACAAGCTGCTCTGCGTGCCGGCGTCCGACCCGCGGATGGAGCACCTGCGCGACATCCACCACGTGAGCGAGTTCGACCGGCTGGAGATCCAGCACTTCTTCGAGGTCTACAAGGACCTGGAGCCCGGCAAGTCGGTCGAGGGCGCCGACTGGGTCGGCCGTTCGGAGGCGGAGGCGGAGGTCGAGGCCTCGGTCAAGCGGCTCGAGGCGCAGGGCGGCCACTGAGTCTCCCGCGGAGGTCCGGCCGACGCCCGGCCGGACCTTCCCGTGCGTGAGGGGTCGGGCGGGCCGGCGGATGTCGGCCCGCCCGGCCCCTCACGCACGCGCGGCGCGACGTCGGTGCGGCGGGACCAGGACGCCTACCGCGGCGGAAACGGCCTCGGCCTCCAGGGGCAGGGCCCCCAGCGGCTCGCCGTCCGCGTAGGCCCGCATGTCCGCCGTCTCCACCCGCACCCGCCGCCCGGTGAACGTCCGCACCCCCGGGTGGCTCACGTGGGTGCCGCGGTAGACCCGCGGGAACACCCGCAGCAGCTCGGCCCGCCCCACCGCCGGGACCACGGTGACGGCGAGGCGCCCGTCGTCCGGGGCGGCGTGCGGGCATATGCGCATGCCGCCGCCGTACGTCGTGGTGTTGCCTACGGCGATCAGCGTGGCCTCCAGCTCGTGCCGTGCGCCGTCCACGTCGAGGACGAACGGTAGGGGCCGCAGCAGCCCCAGTTCGGCGACCATGGCGAGGTTGTAGCGCATCCGGCCGCGCGGGCGCCGCATCCGGTTGGCCCGGTCGGTGACGAGCGCGTCGAATCCGCTGGTCAGCACGGTGCCGAACCAGCGCGGCGGCGTGCCGTCGCCGGTGACGCGGCCCAGGTCGAGGGTGCGTTCCTCACCGTCCAGCACCAGATCGGCCGCGGCCTCCGCGTCCCGTCGGGGGATGCCCAGGACCCGCGCGAAGTCGTTCCCGGTGCCGGCCGGCACCACGGCCAGGGCGGGCGCCCCGGCCGTGGCAGGCGTCCCGGGGCCGACAGCGCCGCCCGCGGGCGCGAGGGCCTGGAGGGCCAGGTGGACCATGCCGTCTCCGCCGACGACGGCGAGCACGTCCACGCCGTCCGCGACACAGCGGCGGGCCTGGTCCCGGGCGGCGCCGACGTCCTGCGCGGCGATCAGTTCGACCTCGGCGCCGCGGGCGAGGAGCCGCCGGGCGGCCGTCGCCGCCAGGTCCGTGCCGCGGCTGCCGCCCGCCGCCGGGTTGACCAGCATCGCGACCCGGCGCCGCGCGCCCGTGGCGCTCACGCGTCGCCTGCCGGGGCCGCCTCGGCGACGGCCGCCGGGGAGGGCGGGATGAGCTTGCCCGGGTTGAGGACACCCGCCGGGTCGAGGGTGCGCTTGACCGCGCGCAGCACCTCCACGCCCAGGTCACCGACCTCGTCGGCCATCCAGGGCAGGTGGTCGGCTCCCACCGCGTGGTGGTGGGTGATGGTGCCGCCGTGCCCGGCGATCGCGTCGCCGGCCGCCCGCTTGGCGCGCTCCCAGCGGCCCGCGGGGTCGTCGCCCCCGGCCGCGGCGACCGTGAAGTAGAGCGAGGCGCCCTCCGGGTAGACGTGCGAGATGTGGCAGTTGACCACCGGGGGCGTGCCGTCCACGGCGAGCGCGCCGGTCAGGGCCTCGGTGACCGCCTCGCGCAGTTCCGGCAGCCGGCTCCAGGTGGTGGCGGTCTCGAGGGTCTCGGCGAGCACGCCCGCGCCGAGCAGCCCGTCGCGCAGGTACGGGCCGGCGTAGCGGCTGTGCCGCCACTGCGCGACGGGCTCCTCCCCCAGGCAGGTGCCGCCCGCGGCCTCCAGCGCCGCAGCGGTCTCCGCGCGGCGGGAGGCGACCTGGCCGGCGGTGCCCTCGTGGGCGACGACGGCGAGGCAGCCGCCGGTCGCCTGTTCGCCGGCGAGGGCCGCGTTGACGAAGGTCTCGGTCTCGTCGGAGAGCCGCACCAGGGTGGGCGGCACCCCGCCCTGGGCGAGGGCGCGCAGGGCGGCCGTTCCGGTGGCGAAGTCGGGGAAGGTCCAGGCCTCGTCGCGCTGCGCCTCGGGCAGCGGCCGTACCCGTACGGTCACCTCGGTGATCACCCCGAACGCGCCCTCGGAGCCGAGGAGGAGCTGCTTCAGGTCCGGTCCGGCGGCGGAGCCGGGCGAGCGGCCGAGGTCGAGGGTGCCGCGCGGGGTCGCGGCGCGCAGGTGCAGCACCATGGCGTCGAACCGGCCGTACCCGGCCGAGGACTGGCCGGAGGAGCGGGTGGCGGCGTAGCCGCCGATGGTCGCGTACTCGTAGCTCTGCGGCTGGTGACCGAGCGTCAGGCCGTGCGCGGCGAGGAGTTCTTCGGCCTCCGGGGTGCGCAGGCCGGGCTGGAGCGTGGCGGTGCGGGAGACCGGGTCGACGGCGAGCAGCGCCTTCATCCGGCCGAGGTCGAGGGAGATCACCGCCTCGAAGCCGGGGTGCAGCGGTTCCACGCCGCCGACCACGCTGGTGCCGCCGCCGAACGCCACGACGGCGACACGGTGTTCGGCGCAGGCCCGGAGCACGTCGAGCACCTGCGCGTGCGAGGCGGGCCGGACGACGGCGTCGGGGGCGTCCGCGACGTCCCCGGACCGGCGGCGCAGCAGGTCGGGCGTGCTCTTCCCACCGGTGCGCCGGACGCGGGCGGCGTCGGCGAGGTCGACGTGGTCCGGGCCGACGGCGGCGGCCAGGGCGTCGCGCGCGGCGGCGGGCAGAGCGGAGGGCGGGACGGCGAGGGCGGACTCCTCGACGGCGGGGGCGTCGCGCAGGGCGACGCCGAGGACGGACGCGACCAGGCCGCGTACGGACTCGGGGAGGGCGGAGGCGCGGTCGGGGTCGCCCCAGGCGTTCCAGGACATCTCACCGACCGGGGTGCTGGGAGTCGTCATGCGTTACAGTCTTACATGTGATGTCAATCAGCAACGAGGACGAGAACGACACTCCGCAGGACCCGGTGGCCGGTTCGCTGCTGGACGCCGCGTACGACTGCATCGCCGCGTTCGGACTGCGCCGCATCACCCTCACCGACGTGGCGCGGCAGGCGGGCGTCAGCCGCCCGACCGTCTACCGGCGCTGGCGGGACGTCAACACGCTCGTCGCCGACCTGCTCACCCGCGAGATGCATGCGGCGCTGGTGACCGCCGCGCAGCAGGCCGGCCCGGCCGACGGGCCCGGCGGCGTCCGCGAGCGGCTGGTGCGCGAGGCGTCCGAGCTGCTGCGGGCGCTGCGCGGACACCCGCTGCTGACGCGGATCCTGGAGACCGAGCCCGAGGCGCTGGTCACGTACACCTTCCAGCGGCTGGGCTCCAGCCAGCGCGGCGCGCTGGAACTGCTCCGGCCACAGATCACCGCCGGCCAGGCCGACGGCACCGTCCGCGCCGGCGACCCGGACGCGCTCGCCCGCATGGTCATGCTCCAGGTCCAGACGACCGCCCTGTCCTGGCGGCTCGTCGACGACGTGCTGCCGCTGGACCGGCTCACCGAGGAACTGCGCCGCCTGCTGGATTCCTACCTGCGCCCCGAGGAGGCCTGAGCGCCATGCCCCCAGCCCCTTCCGCCGCCCCGACACCGGCCCCGACACCGGCCGCGTCCGCCGCTGCCGCCGCGCGCGGCGCGGCCCGCGAGGCCGCCGCGCTGAACGCCACCCGCCGCTCCCGCGAACTGGAACGGCTCGCCGACCGTCCCGAGGTGGACCTGCTGGTGGTCGGCGGCGGGGTGACCGGCACCGGCATCGCCCTGGACGCCGCCGCACGCGGGCTGCGCACGGTGCTGGTGGAACAGCACGACCTCGCCTTCGGCACGAGCCGCTGGAGCTCGAAGCTGGTGCACGGCGGGCTGCGTTACCTCGCCAAGGGCCGGATGGGCATCGCGTACGAGAGCGCCCGCGAGCGGCACGTGCTGATCTCCCGCACGGCTCCGCACCTGGTGCGGGCGCTGCCGATGCTGCTGCCGCTGCACGAGAGCGTGGGCCCGGCGCAGGCCGCGATGACCCGGGCCGGCTTCGTGCTCGGCGACGCGCTGCGCGTCGCCGCCGGTACGCGGCGCGGCGTGCTGCCCCGCGCACGCCGCGTCTCGCGCGAACGGGTGCTCGACCTCGCCCCGTCGGTCCGGGCCCACGGACTGCGCGGCGGCCAGCTCGCCTACGACGGCCAACTGGTCGACGACGCCCGGCTGGTGGTCGGCCTGGCGCGTACGGCCGCCCGGGAGGGCGCGGCGGTCCTGACCCGCTGCGCGGCGGAGGAACTGCACGGCCGGGGTGCGGTGCTCCGCGACGGACTCACGGGCGAGCGGCTGGAGATCCGCGCGCGGGCGGTCGTGAACGCGGCCGGGGTGTGGGCGGACCGGCTGGTGCCCGGCGTGCGGCTGCGTCCCAGCCGGGGCAGCCACCTGGTGCTGTCCGGCGAGCGGTTCGGCGGCCTGCGCACGGCACTGACCATCCCGGTGCCCGGGGCGCTCAGCCGGTTCGTCATGGTGCTGCCGCAGGAGGACGGCGACCGGGTGTACGTCGGCCTCACCGACGAGCCGCTGGACGGTCCGGTGCCCGACGTGCCCACCGTCCCGCAGCGCGACGTCGACTTCCTGCTGGACGTCGTGGGCGGCGCCCTGAACGCGCGTCTGACCAGGGAGGACGTACTCGGCTCGTACGCGGGACTGCGACCGCTGCTGGAGTCCGGCGACGGCACCGGGTCGAGCGCCGACCTGTCCCGGCGGCACGCGGTGCTCACCTCGCCGGACGGCGTGACCACCGTCGTCGGCGGCAAGCTGACGACCTACCGGCGGATGGCCCAGGACGCGGTGGACGCGGCAGTCACGGGCGGCGGACTCGCCGCCGGACCCTGCCGCACGGGCCGGCTGCCACTCGTCGGCGCGGGGTCGGCGGCGGCGCTGTCACGCGTACCCGCTCCCGCGCGGCTCGTCGCGCGGTACGGGACGGAGGCTCCCGAGGTGCTCGGCTGCGGGGCGGCGACGGAGGTCTCCGCGGGCGTGACCGAGGCCGAGCTGGCCTGGGCCGTGCGGTGCGAGGGAGCGCTGGACGAGGGCGACGTGCTCGACCGCCGTACGCGCGTCGGGCTGGTGCCCGCGGACCGCGAGCGCGCCCTTCCCGCGGCGCGGGCGGCGCTCGCCGCGGCCTCGCCCGCAACGTCGTCGCCGGTGTCGCCCGCGGGTCCGCCCCAAAACGGGTGAGCGCTCCGGTACCGGCGCCCCACGAGGCGGGGCCGCCGGCACCGGAGCGCTTCCGTCCGGAACGCGGACCGAGGTCAGTCGACCTCGTTGCCCTGAACGATCTCGCACTCGACCTCGACGGAGCGGTCGGAGGCCGCCTCGCCCTCGCCCTCGCCGAGCACGCCGATGCCCAGGCCGAGGTTGATGTCCCCTATGAGGGAGTTCGAGGCCTGCTTGACCGACTGCTTGCAGACGGCGCCGTTCTCCTGCTCGAACTCGACGGCCGGGCCACCCGCGACGGCGGTACCGGCACCGGCGGTACCGAGGGCGGCGACGAGGGCGGCGACGGCAGCCGCGGAGCGGAACTTACGCATGGTTTCTCCTCTATTCCTCAGAGAATCGCCACGAGCCGTGAGCTCGTGATCCGACAAGATGAGAATCGGCGCGAAAACGGCGCTCCTTGAGCCTTCGCGCGCCCTACCACCCGACCGGCCCGCGACACACCGAGCCCGGTTGCTTGACCACGGAGAAACGGTTACCCGCGGGGGATGTTCTGCTCCGCCCAGACAACCTTCCCGACAGCGGTGCGGCAGGAGCCCCAGCGGCGGCAGAGCATGTTGATCAGCTGGAGCCCGCGCCCGCCCTCGTCGCTGACGTCCGCGTGCTGGATCTGCGGCAGGTCCGGCCCGGTGTCCGACACCTCGACCATCAGGCGCTCGTTGCGCAGCATGCGCAGCTGCCCCGGTCCGCCGCCGTACCGCAGCGCGTTGCCGACCAGTTCGCTGACCACGAGCTCCGTGACGTCCGCCAGTTCGCCGAGGTTCCAGGCGGCGAGCTGCTCGGTGACCAGACGGCGGGCGGTGGAAGCCGCCGTGCCGCCCTCGGGCAGCGTCCAGGTGCGCAACTCCGTCCCGGCGGCCGGCCCGCAACCCTGCGCGACCAGCAGGACCGCCTCGTCGAAGCGTCCGTCGCCCTGCGGCGCCGCTGCCAGCAGCCCGCCGTCGGCGAGCTGCTCCTCGCTCATCCCCGTCACGGCCGCGCGCAGCCCGGCGAGCTGCGCGTCGACGTCCTCGGTGCGCGTCTTCATCAGCCCGTCGGTGTAGAGCAGGAGCCGGCTGCCCGGCGCGCTCTCCAGCCGCAGCGGGTCGTAGGGGATGACGCCGGTACCGAGCGGGGCACCGGTCGGCACGTCGAGGAAGCGCGGCACACCGTCCGGGCCCTCGATCAGCAGCGGCGGCGGGTGCCCCGCGCTGGCGAGGGTGTAGCTGGCGTCGGCGGGGTCGTAGACGGCGCACAGGCAGGTGGCGACCTGGTCGTCCTCCAGGTCACGGGTGGCGAGGTCGAGCCGGGCGAGGACCCGGTCGGGAGCGATGTCCAGGGTCATCAGCGTGCGGGCCACCGACCGCAGACGTCCCATGGTGGCCGCCGCGGGCAGTCCGTGACCCATCACGTCGCCGACGACCAGCGCCGTGCGGCCGCTCGGCAGCGCGACCACGTCGTACCAGTCGCCGCCGACGCCCCGCGCATCGACCGCGGGGGCGTAGTCCGTGGAGACCTTCAGGCCGGGGGTGTTGGGCGTCGCCCGGGGCAGCAGGCTGCGCTGGAGGGAGACGACGTGTTCGCGTTCCCGCCCGTACAGGCGGGCGTTGTCGATGTAGACGGCCGCCTTCGAGGCGAGCTGCTCGGCCAGCGCCAGGTCCGTGCCGGTGAACGGCGGGCTGTCCCCGGCCCGTACGAAGTCGGCGGAGCCGAGCAGCACCCCGCGGGCGATGAGCGGCACCGCCATGTAGCTGTGCACGCCCTGCCGGCGCATCGCCGCCGCCGCGCTCTCCGTGGGAGCCACCCGGTCCAGGTCCTCGGCCGTCATCGAGGCGACCATCACCGACTCGCGGGCGCCCAGGCAACGGGTGGTCAGCAGGGTCTCGCGGCGGTGCTCGCGGTCGACGATCTCCCCGACCGGCGAGGGTTCCAGCTCGCGCAGCGCCTCCACGGCCGCCACCGCCATGGCACGGGTGACGGGCACCCCGGTGCCCACGACGTGGTCGCCCTCCTCGCCGCGCAGCACGGACTCCAGCAGGTCCACGGCGGCGGCGTCGGCGAGCCGCGGCACCACGTACTCGGCCAGCTCCTGCGCAGTGCGTTCCAGGTCGAGGGTGGTGCCGATGCGCGTGCCGGCGGCGTTCAGCCAGCCGAGCCGGCTGCGGGTGGTGAACCCCTCGTCCTGCGCGGCGAGGGTGCGGCGGATGCGGAAGCGCCGGGCCGCCGACCCCCTGCCGAAGACGGCTCCCTGTGCGGCCAGACGACTGGTCAGGCGCCGGGCGCGGCTGCCGCCGTTCACCGTGCTGGCCTCCCATCGCGCCGATCGACGCCATGCCGACTCCAGTGTGCCCCCTGCTCCGGAGGCCCCGCCTGCTGAGACGCCATCGTAGCCACGCAAGGCGCGTTACGGCCCCGATACGGCAAGGGAGATGGAACCGAGACGCGCCCGAACCGCGGGTCAGAACCCGCGGGTGCGCTTCGCCGCCCGGCGGCCCGGCAGCGGAGTCTCCACACCGGGCGTCTTGATGAACAGCCGCGCGAGTTCGCCGCCGAGGTTCACGCCGATGGCGATGGCCAACGCCAGTGCGACGGCACGGGCGATGTCCCCCATGCCGGCCTCGACGTTGCCCTGGGCCACGTTCAGCAGACCGAAGTAGGTGGCGCTGCCCGGCAGCAGCGGCCCGATCGCCGCCGTGATGTACGGCAGTGAGGACGCGAACCGGTACCGGGAGGCGAGCTGGCCGAAGAGGCCGACGAGTCCGGCGGCGGCGAACGTGGACGCGACGGCGTTCAGCTCTGCCAGGTCGTGCAGCGTGCCGTAGATCAGCCAGGCGATGCCGCCGTTGACGGTGGCCAGCAGGACGGTGTGACGTTCCTGCTGCAGCAGGACGCAGAACGCCAGCGCCAGCAGCATGGCGGCGACGAGCTGCGTCGCCGGACGTTCCAGGTGGAGCTGGTTCTCCGGGTCCAGTTCTGCGCCCAGCTCGTCGCCCGCGTACAGCACCAGCAGCACGCCGCACACGATCGCGACGATCAGGTACACGACCTCCAGCAGGCGTGCCGAGGCGGTGATGTAGAAGCCGGTCAGCCCGTCGTGCACGGCCGCCACCAGGGCCCTGCCGGGGATCAGCGCGAACAGCCCACCGGTGATCACCGCCCCCGCCCGGATGTCGGCGGTCAGCCCCGAACTGACCAGCGCCACCGTGACCCCTATCGCGGCGGGGGGCATCGCCGCCGCCACGAACTGGTAGAACTCCGGCAGCCCGCGCCCGGCGAGGTACCAGGCGAACCGGTCGCCCAGCATCGCGCCCAGCGCGGCCAGCAGGAACACCAGCCACCCGCCGCCGACCAGCAGGGAGGCCGCGCCGGCGAGCAGGCCGCTGGCCACCGTCAGCGCGCCCTTGGTGTACGGGTGCCGGTTGCGGCGGATGCGGGCCAGCCGCCGGTAGGCCTCCTCCAGCGTCACCTCGCCGTGCGAGATGTCGGTGACGAGTTCGAAGACCGCGGCGAGCCGCGTGTAGTCGGTGCCGCGGCGCCGCACCGTCCGGCTGAGCGTGACCGGGTCGTCGACCAGCGAAGGCTGGTGGGTGACGGACAGCAGGGTGAAGGTCACCGTGGGCTCGCAGCGGTCCAGCCCGAAGGCGTGGGCCACGCCGAACATCGCCGCCTCGACGTCCTCCGCTCCCTCGCCACCGGCCAGCAGCAGCTCGCCGATACGGAGCGTCAGGTCGAGCACACGCGGCACGGACGGGCCGCTCTCGCCGTCCTCGGTGCGCACCGGGCGCTCCGGCGCCGGCCGCTCGGCCAGCGGCATCCGCACCATGGTGCGCATCCGGTCCTGCCAGGGCAGGCCGGGCCGGTCGAGTCCGGCGAGGACCGGGATTCCGTCCGGCGGGGTGAAGTGGCTGCCGGGTTCGTACACCGACTGGGTGCGCAGACCCTCCGGGATCGTGAACTCGGAGGAGGGATGGTCACTTTCGGCGGGCGGCCGCAGGGGCAGCCCCTGCGGCGGGGTGAATGCGCTGCGCGCCTCGTCCGACTGCGGCTTCGCGTCCTCCGCCTGTGCGTCGGCGCCGTTCCACCTGGGCTCCCCGGCCACTGTCCTCCTGCTCCTTCGGTACCTCGCCGTCCACCCTGGACGCCGAGGGGGAGAACGCCGTTTCCGGCCCTCGCCGTTCCCGGAACGGGCACACCGAAACTGCGATGTCCGTCACAGGAGGCACCAGGGTGGGCGCCCGGTCGAGGTGATGTCTCTCCGCACGCCCCGGCAAGCATGCCGCATGCCCCGGCATACCCCGAAACGGGTGAAACCCCCTGTCGGGGATGTCACACCGCGATACGGACGAAACCCCGCGCCGCGGAGAGCCGCGGGGAGGCCGAACCCTCGGCGCATCCCTCCGCCCACCGCCCTCCGCCCGCGGCCCTCCGGAACGGGAGCCTCATTCGAAGGCGGACCAGTCCGGCTCCGGCATCGCGCCGGTCTCGAAGACGAGGTCGAACGCGCCCTTGCCGTCGATCGACTCGCGGATCACGTCCGCGTGCCCGGCGTGCCGCGCGGTCTCCTCGATCAGGTGCAGCAGCGCCCAGCGCCAGCTCCGGTCGCCGCCGGCGTCCCACGGGGCGGGCGGCACGGTGAAGGTCGCGTCCATGGACGCGACCGCGCGGACGGACTCCTCCGTCTCCCGGGCGACCTCGTCGTAGAGGGCCAGCAGCGCCTCGACCGTCTCGTCCGCGTGCGGCGTGAAGCTGTCCTCCCACTCCTTGCTCGCCTCCTCGTAGTCGGTCGTCCCGCCGCGCATGGTCCGCAACCAGCCGCGCTCGCCGTGCGCCAGGTGCTTGAGCACACCGAGCACCGACAGGGCGCTGGCCGACGGCACGCTGCGCGCCTGCTCCTCGGTCAGCCCGTGCAGGGCCCGGCGGACACCGCCGCGCTGGGCCTCCAGGTAGGCCAGGAGCGCGCCGCGCTCGTCGCCCGGGGCCTCGTTCTCCACCACGACCGGCATGATCGCCACCTTTCGTCGGGGCCGCCGCCCGCTCGCGTGTCGCGAGCCGGGGAACCGGCCCTCCCTCTCCCGTCACCTCTCACGCTACGGAGAGTTGCGGACGATTCCGGTCCTCGAGGGCGGCGTGCGGGAGAGCGCCGAAGGCGGCAGGAAGCTGGTGCGGCGGCGGCGGGGCGGACGCCGGGGGCGTCCGCCGTCCGGAGACCGGCGGGGCGGGGCCGCTCAGTCGGCGCGGCGGAGGCGCAGCAGCTGGTCGCGGGTCTCGGCGGCGGAGCGGCCGTATTCCACCAGACGGGAGAGGACGCCGTCGTAGCGCTCGACCTCCTCCGGCTTGTCCAGGTAGAGCGCGCTCGTCAGCTGCTCGATGTAGACGATGTCGGAGAGGTCGGACTCGGGGAAGCGCAGCAGCGTGAAGGCGCCGCTCTCCGCCGAGTACGCGCCGGCGCCGAGCGGGAAGACCCGGAGGGTGACGTTGTCGCGCTCGGAGAGCTGGGCGAGGTGTTCGAGCTGCCGGTTCATCACGGCCGGGGTGCCGAACGGCCGCCGCAGAGCGGCCTCGTCCAGGACGCACAGGAACCGGGGCGGGTCGTCGGCGAGCAGCAGTCTCTGCCGCTCCATGCGCAGCGCGACCCGGCGTTCGACCTCCTCGGCGGGAAGCCCGTTCCGGCCGCTGGTGACGACGGCGCGGGCGTACTCCTCGGTCTGGAGCAGGCCGTGGACGTACTGCACCTCGTAGGTGTTGATCCCGGAGGCCGCGCTCTCCAGTCCGACGTAGGTCTGGAACCAGCCGGGCAGCACGTCGCTGTAACTGTGCCACCAGCCGGCCTTGTTGGCGTCCCGGGCCAGGTCGAGCAGCGGTTCGCGGTCCCCGGCGTCGGTGACGCCGTAGAGAGTGAGGAGGTCTTCGACGTCGCGGGTCTTGAAGCCGACCCGGCCGAGCTCCATGCGGCTGATCTTGGACTCGGAGGCGCGTATCGACCAGCCCGCGGCCTCCCGGGTCACCCCGCGCGCCTCCCGCAGCCGCCGCAGCTGGGACCCGAGCAGGATGCGGCGGACCATCGAACCGCTGGCGCCCTGCGCTGCGCCGCCCACGGCACCCGCCGTCCTGGTGTCCATCTCGTCAACCTCCACCCCTGAACGGAGCAGTCTGCCATCTCGGGCTCCGTTCCGTGCCCGTGCGGTTACACACGACGGAAACTTACAGATGCACGTGCATCTGCCCTTGCATATGTACGGAGCATTCGGAACGATGACATCGCACAAGTGCACGCGCGGCCATAGAAGTTGAACCCTCGACCACACCACGGGCAGGACCGCGCGCACGGGGAACACGAACGACCGGATCCGACCAGGATCGTTCACGACCGCACATGCCTGGAGTGGCTCGTCATGGGGACCGAACGACCGACCGCCGTGATCGAGCCGTTATGGCGCGGCCTCCCGCCGCTCGGTTCCGAGACGCTGTCGGGCTCCGCCACCTGTGCGCTGCCCCCGCGCCACGAGGCGGTGCGCAGCGCCCGGGACTTCACCCGTCGGACCCTGCAGCGCTGGGAGATCACCCGCGACCTCGACGAGATCGCCCTGGTCGTCTCCGAACTGGTCACCAACGCCCTGCGGCACGGTCTGGAACTGCGCACGGACGCCCCGCCGGGACCCGCGCACCCGGTGGCCCCGGAAGTGCGGCATCGGCGCGTTCCGGACCAGCGCCGCCCGGACGCACGGCACCCTGACCCGCGACCCTCGCGGCAGGAGCCCGGGGGCGGCCACGGACAGGGGGTGCGGCTCCAGTTGATGCGCTGGTCGGCCCGGCTCGTGTGCGCGGTGCGCGACCCCAGCGAGGCGCCGCCGCAGAAGAGCGGACCCTCCTCGGCCGGATGTCCCGACGCCGCAGGTCCGGCGTCCGGCAGGCGGTCCGCGCCGGGTCTGCCCACCGAGGCGGCGGGCCTGAGCGAGGAACTGCGGGACCTGGCCGAGTTCGCCGACCTCGACGCGCTGGAGGCGTGCCCCGGACTCGCCGCCGAATCGGGACGGGGGCTGTACCTGGTGGACTCGTTCAGCGACGGCTGGGGCTGGCACCGGCTGACCGGGGTGCGGACCGGCAAGGTCGTGTGGGCGATGTTCCGCTACGCGCCCCGCTCGTCCCGGCCGGGCACGTCCCGCGCCTGAATCCCCGGCACCGCGTCCGCCCTGCCGACACGGGTCCGGGGCACCACGCGTCCGGGCAGCCCTGGAGCAGCCCGGCGGGACTCGGTCAGTCGTGCACCAGGTGGTCGAACTCGCCCGCCTTGACGCCCAGCAGCAGCGCCTCCACCTCGGCCGGCGTGTAGACCAGCGCCGGGCCGCCCGGGAACCGGGAATTGCGCACCGCGACGTCGCCGCCCGGCAGCTTCGCGAATTCCACACACGTACCCTGCTGGTTGCTGAAGCGGCTCTTCTGCCATGCGACGTCGTGCAGGTCGGCGGCCGTCATGCCGTTGTACGGGTGAGGCATTGCAATCTCCGTGAAACGCAGGGAAGTTGGGTGGCCCGCATGACGCAGACGATTCAACTGCCGTGAATCATAACCATGTTGCTGCCGCTTCCGCATGCATGAATCTCGGGTGCGACTCCAGGTCGTGACGCCATCACAGCCGGTCAGAGAGGTGCGTAGGCGAGTCGCGAAGGAAAGCGGAATTTCATCCACCGCCCTTGCGTGCGGCGTGCAGGCACTGCATGACGGAACGTGGATATCGACCGTCGAAAACGCGCCACCGACCCGAAGGACGGTGCAATGCGGAATTGCGGAATCACTTTCCGTAGACCATCGGCGGATAGACCCGCGTGCGAGGCGGCCCGACGGAGCGGAGGATCTTCACCAGACCCACCCGCGGTGCGGCTCCCTCGTTCGGGGGTACCACTGCAGGCAGGGGTCGAACACCAGGACGACCCGTACGGGAGGTGGCTGCCGTGGGGACACTCGCCAGGGACGACATACGCCCGAGACGACGGCGTCAGCGGGCGCGGCGCCGCACCGTCCCGGCCGGGGTGCTGGTCCTCGCGCTCGCCGCCGCGGCCTGCACCGGCCAGAACGGCGACGAGGATCCCCCCTCCACCCCGACCCCGCAGCCCACCGCCCAGCCCCCGACCGGCACACCCGAGACACCCGACGCGCCCGCGGTCTCCCCCTTCACCGGGGAGGAGGGGAAGCCGCACGGGGTGCTGGCCGTCAAGCTCGGCAACACCCCCTCCGCCCGCCCGCACACCGGCCTCCGGGCGGCCGACCTGGTGTACGTGGAGAAGGTCGAGGGCGGCCTCAGCCGCCTCATGGCCGTCTACGCGAGCCGCACGCCCGACCGGGTCGGCCCGGTGCGCAGCGCCCGCGAGTCCGACCTGGAGCTGCTGCGGCAGTTCGGCCACCCCGCGTTCGCCTACTCGGGCGTGCGCAGCGCCCTCAAGGACGACCTGCGGAAGTCGCCCGTCCGCCGGGTGCCGGCCGGCGAGTCGCCGAACGCGTACACGCGCTCCTCCGGCCGGGCCGTGCCCGACAACCTCTACGTTCGCCCGAAGGCCGCCCTGCGCACCGCCGAGGACCCGAGCCGGCCGCGCGACATCGGGTTCCGCTTCGGCCCCGCACCGGACGGCGGGACGAAGGACGGCAGCCACACCGTGCGCTACCCCGCCGCGCGCTTCGGCTTCACCTGGTCGGCCGAACAGGAGCGCTGGCTGGTCTCGATGGACGGCGCACCGGCACGCGGCACGGACGGCGACCGGCTCGGCGCCCCCACCGTGGTCGTGCAGTACGTGACGATGCGCCCTTCGCGGTTCCGCGACGTCGCCGGGGCCGTCACGCCGTACATCGAGAGCGTCGGCTCCGGGCGGGCGAAGGTGCTGCGCGACGGCCGGGCGTACGACGTGCGCTGGAAGCGGCCCTCGGCCGCCGACGGCACCGCGTTCACCCTGCCCGGCGGCGCGCGGATGCCCTTCGACCGCGGGCAGGTGTGGATCGTCTACGCGGAACGCTGAGCCGCAGCCCGCAGTGGTCCCCCGCCCGGCACCCGCAGCGGCCGGCCGGGGCCGCCTGCGGTCCGCCGGCGGAATAGCGACGTCCGTCCGCCCCTTGACTTCAAGTGAAGTTGAAATTCTAGCGTCGCAGTTGTCGCACCCGGCGAGACCTCACGGAGGACGAACGCGATGAGCATGGAGATCACCGCGTGGAGCGCTCTGCACCACGCCCGCAACGCCAAGGAGGGCGAGAACCCGTTCTCCCGGGAGACCCTCGGCCGCATCGTCCGCTTCGCCCGCCCCCACCACCGCCGCATCCTGTTCTTCCTGCTGCTCAGCAGCGTCGTCGCGGGCCTCGCGGTGGCCACCCCGCTGCTCGCCGGCCGGGTGGTCGACGCCATCGTGGGCGGCGCGTCGACCGGCATGGTGCTCGGCCTCGCGGCGCTGATCGCGGGCATCGCGCTCGCCGAGGCGGCGGCGGGCATCGCCACCCGTGCGCTGTCCGCCCGGATCGGTGAGGGCCTCATCCTCGACCTGCGCACCGCGGTCTACGACCACGTGCAGCGGATGCCCGTCGCCTTCTTCACCCGCACCCGCACCGGAGCCCTGGTCAGCCGGCTGAACAACGACGTGATCGGCGCACAACGCGCCTTCAGCGGCGCCCTCTCCGGCGTCGTCAGCAACCTCGTGACGCTGCTGCTCACGCTGGTCGTCATGCTGACGCTCTCCTGGCAGGTCACCCTGCTGGCGCTGGCCCTGCTGCCCGTGTTCGTGCTGCCCGCCCGCCGGATGGGCACCCGGCTCGCCGCCATGGAGCACGAGCGCGCGGCCCACAACTCCGCGATGAGCACCCGGATGACCGAACGCTTCTCCGCGCCCGGCGCCACACTGGTGAAGCTCTTCGGACGGCCCGCGGAGGAGTCCGACGAGTTCGCGGCCCGTGCGCGGCGGGTGCGGGACATCGGCGTGCGGACCGCGATGCTCCAGCACTACTTCATCACCGCGCTCACCCTCGTCTCGGCGCTCGCCCTCGCGCTCGTCTACGGCCTCGGCGGCTTCTACGCGCTGCGCGGCACGCTGGACCCCGGCTCGGTGGTCGCCCTCGCCCTGCTGCTCACCCGCCTCTACGCCCCGCTGACCGCACTGGCCAGCGCACGGGTGGAGGTGAGCAGCGCCGTGGTGAGCTTCCAGCGGGTCTTCGAGGTGCTCGACCTCCGGCCGCTGATCGCCGAGCGGCCCCGCCCCACAGCCGTCCCCGCGGGCGGCGTGTCGGTGGAGTTCGACGACGTCCGCTTCTCCTACCCCTCCGCCGACAAGGTCTCCCTGGCGTCGCTGGAGGAGGTCGCCACCCTGGACCGGCGCGGCGGCGAGGAGGTGCTGCACGGCGTCTCGTTCCGCGCGGAGCCCGGGCAGATGATCGCCCTGGTCGGCTCGTCCGGCGCCGGCAAGTCCACCGTCGCCCAGCTCGTGCCGCGGCTGTACGACACGGACAGCGGCGCCGTGCGGCTGGCCGGGACGGACGTGCGGGACCTGAGCGCCGAGTCGCTGCGCCGGACCCTCGGCATGGTCACCCAGGACGGCCACCTCTTCCACGACACCGTCCGCGCCAACCTGCTGCTGCCCCGGCCGGACGCCGACGACGAGGAACTGTGGGACGCGCTGCGCCGCGCCCGCCTGGACGGCCTGGTCGCGGCCCTGCCGGACGGCCTGGACACCGTCGTCGGCGAACGCGGCTACCGGCTCTCCGGCGGCGAACGCCAGCGGCTCACGATCGCCCGGCTGCTGCTCGCCCGGCCGCGCGTCGTCATCCTCGACGAGGCCACCGCGCACCTGGACTCCACCTCCGAGGCGGCCGTGCAGGAGGCGCTGGCCGAGGCGCTGGCGGACCGCACCTCGGTGGTCATCGCACACCGGCTGTCGACGGTCCGCGCGGCGGACCAGATCCTCGTGCTGGAGGAGGGCCGCATCGTGGAGCGCGGGACGCACGCCGAACTGCTGGACCTGGGCGGACGGTACGAGGAGCTGTACCGCACCCAGTTCAGCGAGCAGGCGGAGGAGGACACCTCCGGGGCGCTGGCCCGGGCCGCCCGCGACTGACCCGGCGTCAGCGCCGCGTGGCACAGGCGGAGTAGGCGGTGGAGGACCGGGCGGGACGCCCCGCAACCGGGCCTCGCCCGTCCGGACCATCCCAGCGGGCGGGACCGCCCGGACGCCCGCAGAGTGGTCGTGAGGGCCGCCGGGGTGGGCGGCCCGGGCCCGCCGACCACCCACCGGGAAGGACCCGATCCGCCGTGACCTTCAGCCTTGACCAGCTGCGCCGCTGCTCCGTGGCCGTCGACGTCGGTGCCGCCAGAACACGGGTGCACGTCAAGGA
The DNA here is from genome assembly GCF_031845485.1 of Streptomyces hazeniae. Lineage (NCBI taxonomy): Bacteria > Bacillati > Actinomycetota > Actinomycetes > Kitasatosporales > Streptomycetaceae > Streptomyces > Streptomyces hazeniae. The sequence goes on along the minus strand of NZ_JAVREQ010000026.1, from coordinate 12,881 downwards.
TGCGGGGCTGCTCGTCGACGCCCCCTCCGTGGTCGCCGTCAACACCCTCTCCGGCGCGCTGATCGCGGTGGGCGCCTCGGCGGAACGGATGGAGGGGCGCACGCCGGAGCACATCCGGGTGGTCCGGCCGGTGGCGGGCGGCACGGTGAGCGACATCGAGATGGCCCAGCGGATGCTGCGCGCGATGATCGGCGGGAAGGTGCGCCGTGCCTGGCGGTTCCGGCCCACGCTGCGGGCGGCCGCCTGCGTGCCGCACGACGCGGGCCCGCTCGCCCGCCGCGCGGCCATCGAGACGCTGGCCGGCGTGGGCGCCCGTCGGGTCGAGCTGGTCGACGCGCCGACCGCTTCCGGCATCGGCTGCGGACTGCCGGTGGAGCAGCCCGAGGCCACCATGATCCTGGTCTGCGGGGCCACCACCACCCAGGTGGCCGTGCTGGCGCTGGGTGCGGTGGTGGCGGCGGCGACGGTGCCGATGGGCGGCGACACCATCCACACGGCCCTGGTCCAGCACCTGCGCAACGAGCACGAGATCGTGCTGCTCAACCAGTCCGTACGGCCGCTGCACCTGGCGCTGCACGGGGCGGCCTCCGGAGCGGCCGGGCCCACCGAGGTGCACGGCCGGGACGTGGTCACCGGCCTGTCCCGGACGGTGTGGATCGACCCGGGCGAGGTGCGCGCCACCATCCAGGCACCGCTGACCGGTCTGGTGGACGCGATCCGCTCGGTGCTGCACCGCTGCCCGCCGGACCTGGTCGCCGACCTCGCCGACCGGGGCATGGTGCTGGCCGGCGGGACCGCGCTGCTGCCCGGCCTGGACAGCCGGTTGCGGGCGAGCACCGGTATGGCGGTGCACGTCGCGGAGGATCCGGCGGGGTGCGCGGTACGGGGCCTGGCGGCGATGATCGAGGGCCGTGTCCGGCCCCTCGCCGCCGCCGCACGCGCCTGACGAGGCGCACGGCGCACGGGGAACCCGTGGCCGGACCGGAGGACGGATTGCCGGGCGCCCCGGGCGGCTGCCCGTTCGTCAGGAGCGAGGTGGCCGCGGCTGCGGCAGCGGAACGCGTGCCGGAACGTCGGACGGCGCGCTGAAGAGCGACGGCGGCGGATACGGCGGCACGCCCGGCTGCCTGCCGTGCCTGACGGCGGTCACCGCATCGATGCCGTAGGCCACTTCCCTGCACAGGCGGACGACGGTGGTCCAGGATGCGCGCATGGGGGATCGGTCTCCTGCTACCGGCCGGGGGACCCCGGCGACCAAGAGGGTGTACCGCCGATGGTGCCTCGCGCGGCGCCCGTGAGCCAGCGTTTTCCGCCTCTTCCGGGGAACGATTTTCGGCCGGTTCGCCCGCCGTCGGCCCGGCCCCGTCCCCACCGCCCCGGGAGTGCGGTCCGGCCCCTTCTGCCCCACCATGACAAGGGAGGCGAACGCTCCGGTGCCGAGGAGCCGCAGATGGCAGGCGACCCGATCACGTGGGGGCGCGACCATGCCCTCGTCCGGTTGCTGACCTGCGTGGACGCCCCGACGCTCCTGTCCGCCGCGATGGACGCCGCCCTTCCCGAGGACGCCCAGCGGGTCGGCGCGCTCTACCGTCAGCACGCCGACGGGCGGCTGACGTTGGACGCCTCCCTCGGTGTGAGCGAAGCCGCCCTCCGTGCGTACGCCACGATGACCGTCGGCTGGGACGTCCCCGTCGCGGAGGCGGTGCGCTCGCGGGTGCCGGTCTACTCGCCCGCCGCCGACTTCCCCCGCACCCTGGCGGAGCCGGCCGCACGGCTGCGGGGCGCCGGCGCCGACTACGTCTACGTCTCACTGCCGCTGCTCGCCGACGGCGACTGCCTGGGCGTCCTCGCCCTCCTGCTGCCCGCCGGGTTCGCCGCGATGGACGGGCACCGGGCGAGGCTGCGAGCCGTCGCCACCGTATGCGCGCACCGGCGGCAGCGGATCCTCGCGAGCGACGGCGACGACGGCGACGACGGCGACGACGGGGTCGGCGACGCGGGCGGCGACGGCAACCCGGGTGCCATCGGCGGGCCCTCGCCCGCGAGGTCGCGGGGCGCCTCCGTGGCGTCCGGCAGTGCGACGGAGCGGGAGCCTCCGGTGGCGCTGGCCACCGACCGGGGCCGGGTCTCGATGCTCGACCTGGCCATGGCGGGCGCGGGCATCGGCTCCTTCGACTGGGACTTCCCGAGCGGGCGGCTGGTCTGGGACGAGCGGCTGTGCCGGCTGTTCGGCATCGCACCGGACGCCTTCGACGGCCGGATCGAGACGTTCTTCGCCGCCGTGCTGCCCGAGGACCGCCGGGTGGTGGAGGAGGCCGTGGCGGAGAGCCGGACCACCGGCAGGTACCACGCCGTGTTCCGGATCGCCCGCCCCGACGGCTCGGTGCGCTGGATCGACGCGGAGAGCCGGGTGGTGTTCCTGCACGGCGGCGAGGCGCGGGGCATGACCGGCATCGCGCAGGACCGCACGGAGGAGATCGAGCGGGAGGAGGAACGGCGCACCCGCAGGGACTTCGTCCTCAACCTCACCCGCGGCCTGACGGCCGCCGTGACCACGGACGACGTGGTGCAGACCGTCATCCGGGAGGCGATGCCCACCCTCGGCGCCCGGTGGCTCGCGGTGTACCTGCGCCAGGAGCACGGCCCGGCGCGGCTGGTCGGCAGCACCGGGTTCGACGCGGCGGACGCACGGCGCATGGAACGGCTCGCCCGCCGCGTGCACCGCGACCCGCTGCTGGACGCGCTCCGCTCCGGAAACCCCATGTTCGTGGAGTCGCCCCGCGAGTGGACGCAACGCATGCCGGGCGAGCACTTCGCGCCGCCCGCCGGCCAGCAGGCGTGGGCGCTGCTGCCGATGACGTCGGCGGAGGGACTGGTGGGCGTCTGCACGCTCATCTACGACCGGCCGCGCTCCTTCACCTCGGACGACCGTACGGTGCTGACCGCCGCCGGAGGCATCCTCGGCCAGTCCATCGCCCGTGCCCGGCTGCACGACACCCGCCGCCGGTACCTGACGGAGCTGCAGCGCCTGCTGCTGCCGATGCGTCTGCCGCAGACGCCGGGACTGGAGGTCGCGGCGTGCTACCGGCCCGGCTCGGCGGGCCTGGAGGTGGGCGGCGACTGGTACGACGTGGTGCCCCGTTCGGAGGGCCGGGTCGCGGTGATCATCGGCGACGTGCAGGGGCACAGCGTCCAGGCGGCGGGCGTGATGGGCCAGTTGCGCACCTCGATGCGCGCCTACGCCTCCGAGGGTCACGGGCCCGCCGACCTGCTGGTGCGCGGCGGTCTGGCACTGGAGGAGCTGGACACCGACCGGTTCGCCACCTGCTGCGTCGCGGAGATCGACCCGCGCGACGGCGTGCTGCGCGTCGCCCGCGCGGGCCACCCGTACCCGCTGCTGCTGGAGGGGGACGGCCGGGTGCGGGAGCTGGAGGTGCCGGGAGGGGTGCCGCTGGGCACCTTCGAGGAGCGCGACTACCCCGTGACGGAGACCGCGTTGCCGCCTGGCGGCGCCCTCCTGCTGTACACGGACGGCCTGGTGGAACGCCGCGGCGGCGACTACGCGGACGGGGTGGCCGCGCTCTGCGAACGTCTGGCCTGGTGGGGCGGTACGGCAGGGTCCGCGCCGGGCGCGCCGGGCGCGCCGGGCGGACGGGAAGGACCGGAAGGACCGGAAGGGGCCGGCGGCGGCCTGGAGGCGGCGGTGCAGCGGATCGCCGAACCCGCCGCGTCCCGGCCGCTGCACGACGACATCGCGGCCGTGCTCGTACGGCTCACGGCCGCGCCCGGGCCGGCCGCGGCGACCGCGGCGCGGAGCGCTGCGGACACGACGGGCCCGACGGGCGCGGACGTGTGCGGATGACGGGCGTGCGCCGCGAGGGCCGGGCCGGGCGACGGCGCGTCGCCCGGCCTCCCTCACCGCGCGCTACAGGCGGCTGCAGCTGGACGGCGCCGGACGGCCGTCGAACCGCCCCTCCAGCCAGCCGAACACCGTCGGGAACCCGGCGACCGCGCCCCCCAGGTGGGTCGGCCCGAGGTTGGAGACGAACCGCACGTCCTCCGCTCCCGCCGCGCACCAGTCGGCGGCCATCTCCCGGCCGACCCGGTACGGGATCACGTCGTCCAGCAGGCTGTGCGTCACCAGTGTCGGCACCTGCGGGGCGCGGGTGCCGTCGCCGATCTCCTGTTCCGCGACGACGGAGGCGAACGGCTCCTCGTCCAGGTAGTCGGTCAGCGGCCGGCCGTCCTCGGTGAGGGTGCTGGACCGGGTGAAGGCCATGCGCAGCACGGCCTCCTCGGTGCAGTACTCCTGCGCCCTGGCGACGAACCGCTCGCCGTCCTCGTCCAGGTACGGGCCCAGGTCGAGGTCGTAGCCGGCGGACAGGCCCGCGACGGCGTAGCCGAGGAAGCCCGCGTACAGCGAACCGTCCAGCTGGTCGGCCACGGGGGCGAGGTCGGCGGGGACGGCTCCGGCGGCCACGCCCTCGAGGTCCAGCTCGGGGGCGTAGCTGTGGGCGAGTTCGGCCGCGGCGGCGGCCGCGCCGCCGCCCTGCGAGTATCCGGTGATCGCCACGGGGCCGTCGTCCGGCAGCTTCGCCTCCGGGAGCCGCTGCGCGGCGCGGACGACGTCCAGGACGGCGTTGCCGGACACCTCGCGGTTGACGTAGGTGTGCACGCCCGGGGTGCCGAGGCCCGCATAGTCGGTCATGGCGATCGCGTACCCGCGGGCGAGCAGGCCCTTGGCGAACAGGCCCTCGTACTCGGTGCCGCCGGCCAGTCGGCGGGACGGCGCGCAGTGGTCGCCGAGCCCCTGGGTGCCGGGGGCGTAGCCGATGACGGGCCGTTCGCCCTCGCCGGTCCAGGGCGTCTTCGGGGTGATGACGGTGCCGGTGACGGCGATCGCCTCGCCGTTCCCGTCGGTCGAGCGGTACATCACGCGGTTCACGACGGCGTCGACCTTCAGCACCTTGAGCGGGTCGAGGTAGAAGACCGACGGCTCGGAGCGGACGACGTCGCCGTTGTGCGCGGGGAGGGTGGCAGGGGGCTCGTAGAACGGCGGCCGGTTCTCCTCGGCGGCCGCCGCGGGTGCGGAGACCAGACCGAGGGAGGCGGCCGTCGCGGCGGTGAGCAGCACGGTCAGAACTCTTCGGGGCAGGCGGCTGCCGCCCCGCAGCAGGCGGGACTTCACGGGCGACTCCTCACGGGAGCGTCGGGGGTGCCGTGGGGTGGGGGTCGGGCACTGGGGGGGATTACCGACAGTAACTTACGCTTGAGTAAGTTATCCGGAGGATGCTGGGCGTGTCGCAGCCCTGTCAATACTCGCGAGTAGGTTTCTTCGTGGCCGCCCCCGTCCGCCCTCCGGCCCGCCCGCACCCGCACCCCGTACACGGGGATGCCCTCCTCCGGCCCACGAGACCGGAGGAGGGCATCCACGGGGAGCCGCGGAGCCGCGGAGCACACGCCTCAGACGCGCTGCCAGAGCGCCGGTACGTTCGGCGGCTCCCATCCGGTGTGCGCCTGGTGGCCCTGGAGGCACCGGTAGGTCGCCCCGCCGTAGGTCACGGTGTCACCGGCCTGGTAGACGGTGCCGGCCGCCCACGTGCCGCCCGGATCACCGGGGCCCCCCGGGTCTCCGGGGTCGCCCGAACCGCCGGTGTACAGGGTGAGTCCGTACGTCTGGAGCGCCTCGTTCACCGGCTGGAAGTAGGTCGTCCCGCCGGAGGAGCAGTTGCCGGAGCCCCCGGAGGTCATGCCCTGCGCCTGGGTGCCGGCGATGAACGACCCGCCGGAGTCACCGGGTTCGGCGCAGACGGTGGTGCGGGTCACCCCGGACACCGTGCCCTGCGGATAGGTGACGCTGGTGTTGAGCTGCTGGACCTGCCGCAGTGCCAGCCGGTCGTGGAACCGGAGCGGCACACCGCCGAACCGGGCTGCGCCACGGTCGAACCGGTCACCGCGCGGTCCTGTACGCGGCCGTAGCCGTTCACCCGGGCCGTGGGGGTCCAGTTGCCGTTCGCCGCCACCCAGGCGTGATCGTTGCCGGGGAAGCTGGACCCCTGGAAGGTGCCCTGGGCCACGCGGTTGAAGCCGGAGGTGCTGGTGCCGGTCCTGCCGCAGTGCCCGGCGGTGGCGAACCCTGCCTGCCCGCCGCGCGTGACGGCGAAGCCCACGGAGCAGCGCCCGCTGCTGCCCATGTAGTACGCGTCCCCGCCCCGCAGGTCGTAGTACGGGCGCGGCTGCTCGTCGGAACGCCGCACGGTCACCGCGTCCCGGTCCGCCCCGGCGGCGCGGACGAACTCCCCTGCCCGCGAGGGGTCGGAGCTGAGCAGCACGACCTGGTTGTGACGGGTGTCCACGTACCAGACCGGCGAGTGGCGGGGTGCACGGCGCTCGGCCGCCCGGTCCAGCTCCGCCTTGGCGGCGTCGAGTTCGGCGAGGCTGTGCTCGACCACCTCGGCGCGGGCGCCGCGGGCGGTTATCTCCGCCGCCTCGCCGCGGTCGGTGGTGGCCACGGTGAGTGTGGCGCCGGTCCTGCCGGTCACCCAGCTGCCTGCGAAGCTGTCGCCGAGCGCGAGCCGCAGCTCGCCCGCGGTGGCGCCCGCCTCGTACTGGTTGACCAGCGCCTCCCGGGCCTGGGAGGCGGTGAGTCCGAGGTCGCGCTGCATCGCGGCCAGCAGGGACGGCGGCACGTCGTCGGCGGTGGCCGCGGAGTAGGCCGCGGTGCGCGCGTCCGGCTGCGCCGCGGCGGACGGTCCGGCGAGACCGAGGCCGCCGACGGCGAGCACGGCCGCGCAGACGCCCAGGGCACGTCTGTGGAGCATGGGATTCTCCTTGGGGTCGGGGGTGCCCGCCCAATCTGGCACCGCGCCCGCCCTCCCGGGAGCTGTCATCCCGCCCCTCCCCCGGTGCTATGTCCCGGGCCCGCCGACGGTCCGCTCGTGTCCGCCCCGGCCGCCGCGAGGCCCCGACGAACGCTCCGGCGACACCACCGGGACTCAGGCCGCGGCCGGTGAACCGTCCGCGAACTCCGGGTGCGCCTCGCGCCACCGCCGGTACGTGGTGCTGCCGGCGACCGCGCCCCGGTGCGCGGCGCGGGCGGCGGCGGCGACCTCGGCGGCGCGCCGTGCGGCCGGCGCACCCTCGTGCCAGCCGAGCAGGTGCCGCCAGCGCAGCGGCGCCCCGGCCAGCGGGCGGGTCACCATGCCGGGCGTCGTGGGGAAGGTCGCGCGGCACAGTCCCACCGCTCGCCCCACCTGCACCAGGTGCACGCAGGACGCGGTGTCCGTCTCGTACACCCGCGCCGGGGTGAATCCCGCCCGCGCACAGGCGGCGGCGAAACAGTCGGCGAAGCAGCCGTCCCCCGGCACGTCCGTCCACGCCTCACCGGCGAGTTCGGACAGGGCGACCTCCTCCCGGGCGGCCTGCGGGTGGTCGTTCGCGAGCATCACGAACACCGGATCGACGCCCACCTCCCGCCACACGAGCCGGTCCGCGAGCGGCGCCGGGCTCTCCCCGCACGCACCCACGAGGGCGAAGTCCAGGCGGCCCCGCACGACCGACTCGGCGATCTCGCCCTCCGACCAGGACGTGCAGGTGCTCACCGGCGCGTCCGGGCGGACGGTGGCGAGCCGGTCCACCAGGCCGCCGAGCAGCGGCCCGTGGGTACCGCCGAGCCGGAAGCGGTCGGTGCCGGCGTCCCGTCCCTGGGCGAGGCGCACCGCCTCCTCCTGCAGATCGCGCACCGTGGGAAGCAGGAAGGCGGCCCGCGCCACGACGAGTTCGCCGAGGGGCGTGGGCCGGACGCCCGACCTGCCGCGTTCGAACAGCGGGCCGCCCAGCAGCCGCTCGATGCGCTTGAGCTGGGTGCTCAGGGCCGGCTGGGCGAGCCCGAGCCGGGTCGCCGCGCCGGTGAGGCTCCCCGCCTCGGCGATGGCGCGGACCACCTTGAGATGCCGCAGCTCCAGGTCCATACCAGGACAGCTTGGTGCGGGGAGGCCGTCTCGGCAAGACGCGTGCGGCGGTCCCGGCCACGGGCCGGGCTCAGGCGGAGGGAACCGCCCGCTGCTGCTCGTGCTCCTCCGCACCCTCGGCCACGCGACTGCGCGCCACCTCGATCTCCCGGGCGCGGGTGCGCCGGTGGGCGCGGACCGCGTACGTCAGCGCGGCGGCCCAGACCGCGAACAGCGCGGCGTACACGGCGGTCGTCGCCGTACCGCCCAGGGTGACCAGGTCGCCGTCGAGCAGCGTCCGGACGTTGGTGACGATGATGAGGCCGCCGACGCCGGAGCCGAGGACCCGCGGCGGCACGTGCCGTACGAGCCAGGCGGCGAACGGCGCGGCGACCGCGCCGCCGACCAGCAGGGCCGCCGCCCAGCCGAGGTTGACCCCCTCGGTGCCCAGGCCGACGAGGAACCCGGCGCTCGCCGCGACGGTCACCACGAACTCGCTGGTGCTGATCGAGCCGATGACCTTGCGCGGTTCCAGCCGGCCGCTGGCCAGGATGGTGGAGTTGGCGACCGGCCCCCACCCGCCGCCGCCGGTGGCGTCGACGAACCCGGCCACCAGACCCAGCGGCGACAGGAAACGGTTCCGCAGCGGCTTGCCGAGATTGCCGGTCGGGAGGCCGGCGAGGGTGAACCGGGTCAGCACGTAGAGGCCGAGAACGATGAGGATGACCGCCATCACCGGCTTGGCGATCTGGGTGGAGAGCCCGCTGAGCACGGTGGCACCGGCGAACGCGCCGACCGCGCCGGGGACGCCGACCTTGGCGACCAGCCGCCAGTCGACGTTGCGGAAGCGCCAGTGCGCCAGGCCGGACGCGAGCGTGGTCCCGATCTCGGCCAGGTGCACGGTGGCCGAGGCGGCGGCCGGATTGGTGCCGGCGGCGAGCAGGAGCGTCGTCGAGGTGACGCCGTAGGCCATGCCCAGGCTCCCGTCGACCAGCTGTGCCCCCAGGCCGGCCAGCGCCAGCACGATCAGCGTGCGCATCTCCACCCCACTCACTCGACCGCGGGAATCGTCCGGGAGCGCCGCCCCCTCGTTTCCCTAGTTTCCCTACTGGTTTTACAGGAATAGAGTCCACGAGAACACGACGCCGCGCAAGCGCGGTCTCGAAGGGTGAGAACGCCGCAGTTCAGAGCATGATCATCGAGAGCACCGCAGTACTACGGGTTCGTCCAGGCGTCCGGATCCTCGGCCAGCGCGTGCACGCGACGGGGCAGCCGCGCGGCGGCGACGTCGGCGAGCGAGACCTCGCCCAGGATCTGCCGCACGTTGGCCCGGACCGCGATCCACAGCGGCAGCAGCGATTCCGCCGGGCCGGTGTAGGAGAGCTCCGGGGGCCGGGCACCGCGCACGGACACCAGCGGCCCCTCGACGACGCGGATCACGTCCGCGATGGTGATGTTCTCGGCGGGCGCGGCCAGCCGGTAACCGCCGTTGCCTCCGCGCTGGCTGACCACCAGTCCACCGCGCCGCATGTCGCCGAGGATGCCCTCGAGGAACTTGTGCGGAATGCCCTGCGCCTGGGCGAGCGCCTCGGCCTTCACCGGACCGGCGTCCCCCGCCGCCGCGAGTTCGAGCGCGGCCCGCACCGCGTAGTCCGCCTTGGCCGAGATCCGCATGCGCCCATTATCGTGCACGCCTCGGACCGGCCGGGCGCAGGCCCCGCCGGACGCGGCGTCAGCCCTCCATCGGCGCGGGCTTGAGGACGACGAACTCGGCGCCGTTCTGGTCGGTGCAGACCGCCATCCGGCCGACGCCCTCCGCGTCCTCCGGGCCCATCAGCAGGTCGCCGCCGTGCTGCCGCACCCGCGCCACGGTGGCGTCGCAGTCGTCCGTGCCGAAGACGGGGTGCCAGTAGGCCTTGCCGCCGGTCTGCGGAAGCTGGTCGGCGGGCATCTGCATCAGCCCGCCGTGCATCCGTTCGGCCTCCTTCCCGGCCGGGGTGATCAGCGTGTACGTCATGCTGTCGTCGCCCGGCATCGGCATGTCCTCGTACTGCCAGCCGAACAGCCCGCGGTAGAAGTCCTTCGCACCTCCGGCGTCCGGGGTGTACAACTCGATCCAGCCGAGCGACCCCGTGTCGTCCACGCGCTCCAGACCGCTGCTCTCGGCCCCCTGCTGCCAGACCGCGAACTGGCCCCCCTGCGGGTCGGTGAGCTGCGCCATCGTGCCCCACGGACCGGCGTCCATCGGCTCGCCGCGCAACGCGCCGCCCGCGCTCTCCACCTGCTGGGCGACGGCCTTGGCATCGTCGGTGCGGAAGTAGACCATCCACGCCGAGCGGGCGCCCTCCTCGGTGAGCTTTCCGACGGCGCCCACCGTGCTGCCGTCCTTGCGGAACGCGCCGTAGCCCTCCGCGTCGGGCCCGAAGGACTGGTACTCCCAGTCGAAGACCCCGCTGTAGAAGGAGGCCGCCGCGTCGACGTCCGGCGCCCCCAGGTCCAGCCAGCACGGTGATCCGTTCACGAAGTCGGTGGTGATCATGGGGAGCCCCTCTGTCCTCCGGTCGCAGCACCTCTGCTCTCTCAGCGTCCCACCACCCACCGACACCCGCCGCTCGGCGCGCCCCGCAGGGGCTGTCGGCGGCTACCGCTTCGCCTCGGGCTCGCGCGGGGCGAGGGCGGCCACGAGCGGCCCCGGCTCGTCCGCGTGGAACCGCAGCGTCCGCGCCCGGGCCGTGCGCCCCAGCGGCCGCCGGAACGCGACCGGCTCGGCGAGCCGCACGGTCACCGTCGTGGAGGACCCGACGATCAGGTCCACCGCGTCGTCCGCGCCCAGGTGCAGCAGCGATCCGGTGGGGTACCGCCGGTCCACACGGGCCGAGACGATCAGGTGCGCCGGCACGGTGACGTCGACCAGCGCCCCGTACCGCACCCGCAGCGAACCGTCGGCACCGACGACGTGCGGCCGCACCACGCAGGAGGCGTGCAGTCCGACCACGAAGAACACCCCCCAGACATCGACCACCAGCAGCACCGCGTGCACCAGCGGCCACGGGATCAGGAACGCCAGAGCGACCGTCTCCACCACGGACACGAAGAGCAGCCCCCACGCCATGGCCGCCTGCGCCCCGGCATAGGCGACCGCCGTGTCCCCCGGCCCGACGCCCTGCGGCCGCCGTGCGACCCAGCGCAGCAGGGAGGCCCACAGCAGCAGCTCGTGCCACAGCAACCGGCGCAGCGGCACGGGCACCGCGGCCCGTACGGCTCCGGCCACGGAGGCGAGGGCGCGACCGGACCGCGACGCGACCACCGCCGCGAGGGCGCCGGGCGTCCGCTTCACCGCCCGGCTCATCCGGCACGCTCCTGCATCAGCCGCATCGCCCGCCGCACCGCCTCCGCCTGGGCGGGCGCGAAGTCCGCGAACAGCGCGTCCGCGAAAGCGTCGTCGTCCGCGCTGCGCGTCGCCTCACGTACGCCGCGGCCCATCGTCGCGGCCACCTCCTCGGGCACCGCGTCGACCACGGCCCGGGCCACGGCGTCGATCCGTTCGTCGTCCACGTCCGCCTCCGCCAGTTCGTCCAGCCGGGCGTACACGTCGTACGCACGGCGCATCGCATCCGGATCGGAGCCGAGAGCCTGGAGCATGCCGGTGAGCCAGCCGTGCGTCTCGGCCGCCTGCGCCGAGCCCTCCAGCAGGGCGAGCAACTCCCGTTCCCGGGCCGCCATCTCGGGCTCGGGACCGGGCAGCCGGGCGGAGGTGCGGGCCATCCGGCGGAACACCTCCGTCAGTTCGGGCGACACCGGGCCCTCGGCGGGGATGCCCTCGCCGTCCGCCGCCTGGGCCAGCAGCTCCGCGAGGCGCGCCCGCCGCTGCCGGACCGCCTCCTCCTGCCGTGCGAGGTCGGCGTCGAGTTCGGTGAGGATGTCCCGCAGGTCCCGGCCCGCTTCGTCGGCGAGGACGTCCCGTACCTCGTCGAGGCTGAGCCCCAGTTCCGTCAGCCGCCGCACCCGGACCAGGACCGCGGCGTCGCGCAGCCCGTACGCGCGGTAGCCGTTGGCACGGCGGGCGGGCTCGGGCAGCAGCCCGATCCGGTGGTAGTGCCGCACGGCGCGGGTGCTGACCCCGGCGAGTGCGGCGAGTTCTCCGATCCGCATGCGGCCAGTAGAAACGTTGACGTCGCGACAAGGTCAACCCGGCGCACGGGCGCGCGGCGGTGGGCGGAACGGTCGCGGAAAGGGCACGCGGGTCGGCCTGGCTTCCGCATGCCGACAGCACGAAGGCCCGGCAGAATCTGCCGGGCCTTCGCCTTCAGTAGCGGGGACAGGATTTGAACCTGCGACCTCTGGGTTATGAGCCCAGCGAGCTACCGAGCTGCTCCACCCCGCGTCGGTGATCCCTACTGTACGGCATGCCCCGCCCATCCACGAAATCCGTTCCCGGCACCCGTACGATGACCGCCATGACAGGGCGGCAGCGGCGTTCGGCACGGCACGGTCGGGCACGAGCCCTGCCGGTGCTGGTGCTCGTGCTGCTGGCCGGTGTGCTGGCCATGCACGGCCTGGGGCCGACCCCGGCCCCCACGGCCGACCGGGGGCACGGCCACCACGCCGCCGCTCCGGTGACGGCGCCCGCGTCCGCGTCCGCGCACGGCCGGGCCTCCGCGCCGTGCGGGCACGCCGCGCTCACCGAGGGCGGCCACGACGGCCACCTCCGGCACGCGGACGCCACCTGTGCAGCCGCCGGTGTGGCCGGCGCACCCGCCCTGCCGGACCTCCCGCGGTCCGCCGGGACCCCGGTCGCGGACACCGCGCCCGCTCTCCCGGGCCACACCGACACCCGGGGCACCCGCGCCCCGCCGTCCCTCAGCGCCCTGCAACTCCTGCGCATATAGGCGCGCCCGGCCGCGACGCCACCCCGGCGCGCCTATATGCGCA